>JALSHW010000253.1 GCA_026982035.1 Phycisphaerales bacterium
CCCCGCCTCCAACTTCACCAGTCAGGTTCACGACCAGATCGTCACCGCCACCGGCTGGGCCAAAGAGCGATTCAGCATTGACCGAGCGGAAGGTGTAGGTCGCTGCGAAAGTGCCTTCAACACCATCAGAGAGCGTTGCTTGGATGATCTGGCTCGATTGGGCTGGTACCGCTTGAATGCTTGAGAAATCGGTGGTCAGGGCTGTGGTATCGCCAGACGAAGAGATCAACTGGACATCCATCGGAGCCCCGGTTGCCAAATCCGCAATGTTGAAAAACTCGATGTTCGTCGTTGCGTTGCCATCACCCAAGGCGATCGTGCCCAGATCAATGGTGATCTCGTGGAGATTGCTCCCTGCATCAAGTGAGCCGTCCGATGGGTTGTAGACATTGATTTCGACGGTGATGACATCATCGCCATCGTTGTCGCCGTTGCCTGTTCCGCCATTGGTGGTGACATCGAGATTGTCAATGACGACCTGTTCCACACTGATCGAAGCCGAGTCGGTCGCTCCGGCGGGGAGTGAGATATTAAACACACTCGAATCACTCGGGGTATTCATCGGGAACGCATTGGGATTGCCCCAGTCGGAGGTTTCAATCCCGGCCGATGGCGTAATGCGGTAATAAGTCCCGTCGCTCCCATCTTTGTTGATGGTGACGGGAACGGATCCGAGTGAGTCGCCAACCAGAGCATTGAACTCGATGGTCATGGCCGATGAACCATCGGCGTTTGGTGCTCCACCAACCCAGAGGGTTGAATCGTTGTTCTGGTCAACATAGACCGACCAAACGAATTCTGGATGGTCGATGAATGCGTTGCGGTTGTTGGTGAAGAAGAACGGGTTGTAGGCCGCATCTGAGATTGCATGGTTGCGACGGCGTTCAAAGGTATCCGGTGCATCGAGGTAGTGCCATGCCAGCAGAGCGTTCAGGTCACCCATCTGGTTCCCCGAAGGCATGCCATTGACCAGTGTAATTCCCAATGATGACCAACGAGTGTCAGAATAGAACAGACTCCGAGCGATGTCCCCTTTATCCATGTCACCTGGGAAGTAGTAAGACCCAAGACTCCCAAAGCCACCAGTGGTCCCAGCCATTCCAAAGGGCAAATTGCTCCGAGAGGAATTGATCGAAGGATTACATGGACGCAAGGCGTGGGCATCGCCCAGATTCCCACGAACAGAGTTCGATGCGCTCCCCGGCTGGCGTGATTGAGGCCAGACATGCTCGCGGTTCCAAGTCGATCCTTGATCCCATTGTCCAGACACCGAAGCGCCGTTGTACACAAGCAGGATGTTGCCTTCATTGTCCGGGTCTTCGTCGACATAGCGAGACATGATGCGGAATTCGCCATAAGTCCGCTCGATATGACCGGCCGACATGGCACTGGTCAATTGTGATTTGAGTGTCGATCCGGTGCCGGTGGCACCGCTGTAGTAGTTGGCGGGTGGATCGTATGGATCTGCCGCCACTGGACTGCCCGCTGCAGCGACCAGCAGGATCACAGAATACGAAACAAGACTCGATGGTTTGGTTGAAAACACATTGGTTGAAAACACATTGGTTGAAAACACATTGGTTGAAAACAGCTTCATACGAATAACTCTCCGCAGCACTCAGCGGTGGTGCCGCTGGTGGTGTATCCCGCTCTGTGGTTCTGGTAAAAGGGCACTGGCCCGATGATCTTGTATAGGGTATGTCATTGTCCGCCTTGTTCCACACGAATTTTCTTAGAATGGCCCTGTTTTGGTGAAAATTCGGGAACTTTGACGGTTATCGGTGGACCAAGGATTGGATTGTTTTTCTGCCCGGTCAAAATCCGAATCCAATCACATGCGGTGCCCAACAACACCCTACTATTGACATCATGCCCCCCACGCTTCAGCGACATTTTTTGGGATGGAACAAGCCCTCGCTCGACCTGGCCGCCCAGTGGATTCTTGACCATCACAGCCAACCATCGGGCACCCTTGATCTGGATGCCATCCATCTGGTCGTCCCAGGCCAACGCGCCGCACGGATACTCTTGGGAAATCTGGTTGATCTCTGCACTCAGCAGGGCATCGTACTGATCCCGCCGTATATTCTCACCCCACTGGACCTCCCAGCCGCATTGCTCGGCGTGCCTGGTGTTCATGCTTCAAAGCTTTCTCGTCGGCTCGCATGGATCGAGGCCTTGCACGCCTGTGATTCTGAAACCCTCAACGCCATCCTCCCGTCGCCTCCCGAATCGGACCAACCCGATCACTCTGATCACTGGATCGGCCTTGGTCAATGGATCGCAGGCGTGTCGAGCGAACTCTGCGATGCCGGGCTCCGAATGAACGCGGTTGCTGAGCATGCTGGTGAATTTCTGGATGAATCAGAACAACGCCGATGGACGGTTCTGGGACACATTCAGGATCAATACGAGCGGAATCTGACCGGCCTTGGATTGATCGACGATCGACTCGCCACGCTCGACCGAGTACTCGATGCAACTTCCCCATCCTCCCCCACCGCCACCGCTCCTCAGCCCGTTCTTCTCATCGGGATGCCTGAAATTGGTTCGATGGCCTTGGCATCCATCGAACGCGCTGAGGCCCAGGTGGTTTCGTTGGTCTTTGCTCCAGAGGAACTGGCCGATCGTTTCGATGCCTTTGGCTGTGTCCGAACCGATCAATGGACACAAGCCCATGTCGAAATCGATGAATCCAGAATTCTCTTTGAAGACACGCAAGCCAATATGTGTACCCAGGCGTTGACCCAACTGGCCCTCCGAGCCCAAGGCGACGATGGCATCGTCGAGACTTCTTCGGGAGTCCTCGGGCTCGCCGACGAAACACTCATTGGAACACTCCGCCAACACGCAAGCATGACCGGCCCACATGGCATCACACTCCACGCTCCCGGAGGACTCAACGCTGAAGACACCCCGCCTGGGCGGTTGCTCTTGTTGATCCAATCACACCTCCAAGAACACTCGTTTGATACCCTGGCCCAACTCATCAGACACCCGACAATCGAACAGGCGTTGTCCACCAAATCCTTGACAACAGCCCCAGACGACCATCGGCCATCCGCGTGGTGGCTCGATGCCATGGATCGCATTCGCCAGGATCATGTCCTCACCAGCACCACACACATTCCCCAGGCCGCCCATGACTGGATCGCTCGTGATGTCCGCTTTGTCCTTGATGCCATCGACGATCTACTCAAACCCATACTCGATCATCTCCAATCCACAGCCCCGCTCAACCAATGGGCCCTTCGGCTGACTCAATCGCTCGAACACATCTACGCTGAGATTGAACTTGACCCTCAATCTGAGCATGACCACCCGACCATCCAAGGCCTCAACTCAATCCGAGCCGTACTCGATGAAATCAACCAGGCCCATGAACTCGGCCAGGCCATGCCCGAAACCACCGCACACGGGGCGATCGGACTGGTGCTTGATCGACTCAGCGAAACCCGGCTCGCCGAGCCCATCAACCGCGACGCCATCGAAACACTCGGCTGGCTCGAACTGATGCACGACCCATCCCCGGTGTGTGTCGTTCTCGGCATGAGTGAATCGTGCGTGCCCGGCTCGGTCAATCACGACCCGCTTCTGCCTGGTTCACTTCGCAACGCCTTGGATATGCCTTCCAACGAAGACCGGCTCGCCCGAGACACCTACCTCATGGCGGCCATCAATGCGTCCAGAGATGCCGTCTTTATGTGTGCCCGTAGAGGCAATCAAAACGACCCCATCACCCCGAGCCGATTGCTCCTGAGAACCCAAGGCCAAGACCTTGCCCGACGCATCGAACGCTTCGTTGAATCTTCAGCCGACACCCCATCACCCCACGCCCTCTCCCACACCCTGGCGATCCATGCCAAAGCCGGCCCGGCCGATCTATTCCATGCTTCGCTGCGCGTCGCTGATGGATATGCTCCGCCAAACTCCTTGCGGGTGACGGACTTTGACGCCTATCTCCGATCCCCGGCCCAGTGGTATCTTGAACGGCACCTGAACCTCGACGAAATCGACACCCAAACCCGTGAACTCTCCCCGGCCCACCTGGGCTCACTGATCCACGAAATCCTCGAGGCCTATGGCAACGACCCGGCGATGCGTGATCTGGATCAACCCAAGAAAATCCATGACGCCCTGCTCCACCTGCTTGATGAGGAATCCCGATCCCAATTCGGCACCAAACCACCGGCGGCGGTTCTGGTCCAGACCAGACTCCTCCACCATCGCCTTCAATGGTTTGCCGAGCAACAAGCCGAGCGTCGACGGGAGGGGTGGACCATTGCCCATTGGGAGTGGTCGCCTGAGGAATCTTCCAGCCCTGGGATTCTTGTGGACAACGAGTTCATGGCACTGCGTGGAAAGATCGACCGGATCGACATCCACCCAGACGGACACATGGCGATCATCGACTACAAAACAGGCAAGATCACCGATGCCCGTCGAGCCCACCAATCCAAAGACGAATGGATCAAACTTCAACTTCCGCTCTACCGATTCTTGATTCAGGAGATCGTTCAAGACCAATCCGTGACCCTTGGATACGCTGGATTGCCGGCTTCAGAACATGAATCGGTCTGGTCGTTTGCCGATTGGGATCAGGAAGAACTCGACCAAGCCGATGAGGCGGCCCGTGATGTGGTTCGCTCGATCCGGAATCTATCGCCGGGCGATGAGGTTCCGTTGGGTGATTGCCCGCCCGATGCTGGAATCCTGGGATTCATCACAGGCCAGCGGTTTGAAATGGGTGGGCATGAACCAAGTGATGATCCCGAAGACGCCGCTGTGGAGGTGGGATCATGACACCACCACCACCACCACCACCACCACCCCCATCCCCACACACCATCGTTCGTGCCTCGGCCGGTTCAGGAAAGACCTATACCCTGACCAACCGGTTCATCGAGCGGCTTCTTGCCGGTGAAGACCCAAGCGGCATGCTCGCGACGACCTTTACCAGAGCGGCCGCCGGTGAAATCCTCCACCGAGTCTTGGGACGACTCAGCGCGGCGGTCATCAACGACCAATCACTCAACGATCTTGGCAATGCGATCAATAATCCACGACTCACCCATGAGCAATGCGCCGAGATATTGACCAACCTGACCAACCAACTCCATCGCCTGTCGATCATGACCATCGACTCGTTTTTCTCCCGGCTTGCCGGTTCATTCAGCTTTGAACTCGGGCTCCCGATGCAGTACCGTCTGCTCGAAGAGGACGAAGACGAGCATCTCAAAGAACTGAGCGTCGATGAAGCCATCAACGCCTGCTCAAGTGATGAAATGGTCGAACTGCTCCGATCCTTGCAAGGCGACCGCATCCAGATGCAGACCCACAGCGCGATCATGCGTTCGGTCAAGGCCGGCTACAACATGTATCTGGCAACCAACGCTGATCCGTCGCCTTGGAACTCGATCCAGCCCGTCGGCGAGTCGATGGACGATCCGGATTTGGATGCCGCCTGCGAGCAACTTGCCCAGGCCCAGATACCCTTGACCAAAGCCGGGGCTCCAAACCAGAAGTGGACCAAAGCCCAGTCCAGGTGTCTTGAATTCATCCAGAACCGCGACTGGGATTCGTTTGTCAAGGGTGGCCTTGGAAAACCCATTGTCCAAAGCATGGACAGTGTTGATGTCCCGACCTTCTCCAAAATCGAGTTCACCGACGAACTTCTTGAAATCCTTTGGCCGATTGTCCAGCACGCTCGGCATGTGTTGAGCAGCGACCACATCAACCGCACCCACGCCGTCTTCAAACTCATGGCCCGCTTTGACCACGCCTACCGAAATGCCAAAATGGCAAGCGGACAACTCAGCTTCGACGACCCTCCACGCCTGCTCAACGAATCGCAAGTGACTGGCGATCTCGAACACCTCTACTACCGGCTCGATGCCTCGATCCGCCATGTGATGCTCGATGAGTTTCAAGACACTTCGATGCCTCAGTTCAAACTGCTCGAACCGATCCTCGATGAACTTCTCAGCCAAAACGAAGATGGCCGATCCGTCTTTGTCGTCGGGGATATCAAGCAATCGCTCTACACCTGGCGTCAAGCCGAGCCAGCGCTTTTGGGCGCGATGACTGAACGATGGGACACATTTGAGCAAGAATCATTGGCCAAGTCCTGGCGATCTTCGCCGATCGTTCTCGATCTCGTCAATGCGGTCTTTGGAGACCTGCCCAACAACGACGCGATCAACTCCAAGGCCATCGGCCAACAAGCCGCTGTCAACTGGAATCAGCAGTACGAAACCCACATCGCCGCCAAGCCCGATCTTCCTGGGTTCGTTCGGCTCAGCGTTGCCGATGGCGACGAGGAGAGCAATCTCGAAACGACCGAAGAGGTCCTCTGGGCCTGTGCCCAGCGCGTCGCCGATGCCCGTGCCCATGAACCCAACGCATCAATCGCTGTGCTGGTTCGGCAGGGCCAACACATCTATCCGCTGCTCTCCAAACTGACCCAACTTGGGGTCGATGCGTGTGAAGATCGAGGCAATCCATTGGTCGATGCTCCGAGTGTGGCCGCGGCGGTCTCGATGCTTGAACTGATCGACCATCCATCCAACTCCGCGGCGTTGTACCATGTCCGATCAACCCCGCTGGGCGACATCGTTGGACTGAACAATCCAAAATCTGTCAACGCCGTCGCTTCGGATCTTCGGGAGCGGATTGCCAACCAGGGGTGCGTCCCGATGCTCACTGACTGGCTCAAAGCGTGTGCCGGGTCGATGGATCAACGAGGATTTACACGATTTGAACAACTCATCGAACTGGCAGGACGACTCCACGATCAAGGCCGCACCGGCCCGGCCATCTTGGCCATGGTCGCCAATACTCGCAAAATCGACGAGCCCGGGGCCGCCCCAGTCCGGGTCATGACCATCCATGGCTCCAAAGGTTTGGAGTTTGACATGGTGGTTCTTCCATTGCTTGGTCAACCATGGTCTGTGCGTTCCGATTCTATTCTGTCGATGCGCGATGATCCTTTGGGCCCGATCACTTGTGCCACGCGCTATCCGAAGGCCCAGATGCAAGCGGTCCATCCTGGTCTCAAAACAATCCATGACCACGCGATGCTCGGGCAGATCAATGAAGAACTCTGCTGTTTGTATGTTGCGATGACCCGCGCCAAATCGGCGTTGGAGTTGATCGTTCCGGCCGATGCGCCTGGACGCAAGAACCAAGCCCTTGAAAAATTTTCACTCAGACCCGCCCATGTCATTCGGGCGGCGTTGGCTCCCGATTTGCCCGCTTTGCCGGCAGCGACGCTGTATGAATCATCGAGTGATCGAGATTGGGCAGACGACATCCAATCCACTCCAGCCACACCCACGCCGGAACCCCAACCTGTCACACTGGCGATCCGAGCACCAAAGAAACTCCGGGCTGGGCAACTCATGTCCGCCGCGCCGTCTTCAGAACATGAGCCAACAACACTCCACGCAAGCGAACTCCTCAAAGACACATCCTTCGGCCAATCCGCGCGAGATCACGGCCAGTGTGTCCACGCGGCCTTCGAATTCATCGACTGGATCGACCACACCAATCCCAACGAATCCCAACTCATCGAACTGCTTGCCATTCGTGGACATGGCGAATCCGAATCTCGCAAAGCGATTGATGAACTGACCGCCGCACTTGAAAATGAATCCATCCAACGCCTTTTGAATCAAGCCCAATGGCTGGCCGATCATCCCAGTGCCAATGAAGTCGCTGTGTATCACGAACGCCCCTTTGCGGTTCGCATCGGCAAGCCGGGTCAACAATCGAGTCAAGAGCGACTCCTCCAAGGCCAAATCGACCGGCTCATCATCGGCTCCAACAACAACCAAACGGTCCACGCCCAGATCGTCGACTACAAAACCGACCGAGATGCCCAAGGCCTCGATGCCGACCGACTCGCTGAACTGGCAACCAAACATCAACCCCAAATGAACGCCTATCGTCAGGCCGTCGCGGCGATGTATGGACTGGATGAATCGGCGATTCAAGTCACCCTCATCTTCACCGCCGCTCCGGGTCTTGTGAATCTGTAAATCCAAAGGACATTCATGCACGCCCATCTTGTTCAACTCGATATTCAATGGGAATCTCCCTTGGCCAACTATGAGCGCGTCCAATCCCTCATCGATTCGGCACCGATCAAGCCAGGCGACCTCATCGCCCTGCCCGAACTCTTTGATTCTGGATTCTCACTCAATACCCACCTCACCAACGACACCGACAACCAGACCCTCGCATTCCTCGCCCAACTCGCCAAAGACACCGGCTGCCTCATTCATGGGTCTCGCACAACACGACAGCCGAACCATTCACTCGCCCTCAACTGCGCCACCGTGCTTGGTCCTGATTCGTCCGATCCAATTTGTGAATACCACAAAATCCACCCCTTTTCAATGGGCAACGAACTCAAGGCCTACCAAGCTGGCAACCAAACTGACAACCAATTGGCCCACTACACATGGAACGATCTCAAAGTCTGCCCCACAATCTGCTATGACCTCCGATTCCCGGAACTCTTCCGCAAGGGATTTATCGATGGGGCCCAGATGTTTGTCCTGGGTGCCAACTGGCCAACGGCCCGCCAGCACCATTGGCGAGCGTTGCTCATCGCCCGCGCCATCGAAAACCAGGCCTTCGTGCTGGGTATCAACCGCACGGGAAATGATCCGCACCTCCCGTATGCTGGTGGAACAATCGCTGTTGATCCAAAGGGCGAAATCCTTGGCGAGTTGGGTGACCAAGAAGCCGTGCTGAGTGTTGAGATCGATCCGGTTCAAGTTCAACAGTGGCGCACACAGTTCCCAGTCATCAACGACATCAAAATCCGCTCATTCTGAATCTGGTCGTCAAAAATACACAAAAAAACACCCGTCATGGACGGGTGCGTGTGTGTCATACTTGGTGCTGATTATTTGGTGCTGATTATTTGTTGCCGTTTATTTGTTGACGGTCGTCATGCCTTCGACATGCTTCATGCCACGGCGACGATCGCGGAGACGACGGGATTTACCGACGCGATCACGCAAGAAGTAAAGTTTCGCTCGGCGAGCGTCGGCACGGCGGATCACTTCGATCTTGGAGATCATCGGTGAGTTCATTGGCCAAGTACGCTCAACGCCAACTTCGCCAACGATGCGACGGACGGTGATCATCTCGTTGATGCCAGCACCCTTGCGAGAAATCAGCGTTCCTGAGAAGACCTGGATGCGTTCTTTTTGGCCTTCAACGATCCGGACATGGACATTGATGTTGTCGCCGACATCAAAGCGGGGAAGATCCGTTTTGAGTGCTTCTGCGTTGACGGATTCGATGAGTTTCTGCGTGTCCATAAGTCAATCCTCTGGTGCGCCTGCACTTGCAGACGGGAACCGCAACGGTAGGCGGGTGCCGCTTGATTGTCGAGCCAGAATCGATTCCAAAGGCCCTTTATACCCCACTCGGGGCGTATTTGAGCCCTAAACTCTGACATGAGAGCCATCGTCGTCGAAAAACAAGCCAGTCCCGTCGCCCCGAACATCACCCTCAAGAGCGATTGGCCTGATCCTGCCAGGCCCGCTGCGGGGCAGGTGATCGTCCAGACCCTCTGCTCGGCCTTCAATCATATGGATCTTTGGGTTGGGCGAGGCGTGCCTGGACTCAAGCTTGACTACCCACGAGTCTCCGGCTGTGACGGCTGCGGCGAAGTCACGGCAATCGGTGATGGAGTCGATGATTCGTGGATCGGCAAGCGTGTGATTTACAACGCCGCCATCGTTGTCCCCGACCACAGCCGACCCAACGACCCGCCATCTTCGACCATGTGCCCGAACTACGAACTCATCGGCGAGCACCATTTCGGCGCCCACGCCGAGTTGTTTACTTGTCCGGTCGAGAATCTGGCAACCATCGCCGACGACGCCGACCCCATCGAGGCGGCCGCCTTTGGACTCTGCGCCCTGACCGCGTATTCGATGATGATCACCAAGGCCAATCTCCGCCCAGGTCAATCCGTCCTCATCACCGGCATCGGTGGCGGGGTGGCAACCTCTGCGTTGGCCATCGCCAAACACATGGGATGCTCCGTCGCCGTCACCTCTCGGCATCAATGGAAACTCGATCGCGCCAAAGAGCTTGGTGCCGACCACACGATCGTCGATGAAGGACAAGACTGGTCGCGTGATCTTCGATCATGGACCAACAAACGGGGCGTGGATATGGCCGTGGATTCGGTGGGTAAGGCCGCCCATCTCAACTGCATCAAATCTCTGGCCCGAGGCGGCACCTATGTCACCCCTGGCTGCACCACAGGCCCGGATGCAACCACCGACCTTGCGCGAATCTTCTGGAACCAACTCAAAATCCTGGGCTCCACCATGGGCACCAATGATGAGTTCAAAGAGGTGACGGCCCTCTTCAACGCCGGCTCACTCAAGCCCGTCGTCGATCAGATTTTCAATCCAGCAGACGCACAGAAAGCGTACCAACGCCTCGAATCCGGTGACCAGTTTGGCAAGATCGTCATTGACTGGCGATAAACAAGCTTGGTGCATCAGTTCGGCGCATCGACGGTGTACTCAACCGTCACCGACCAGATCCGCAAGCTGCTGTCGCCTGGCCAAGACGAGCTGAACACACGGATGTAGTATCCCGTCGAAAAAGCACTGACCAATTCGCCTTCCTCATCAATCTCAGTCGTACTCAGCGATTGAATACCGACCATCGGAGCAATCCCTTCGGTACTGACTGATGCAATGGAAACCAAAGCCCCACCAGATTGGGCCCCCATCAATGAAACGGTAAGATTCGACACAGCGTTGTCCTCAAGCCGAGCGACGAATCTGGTCACCTTTGCTCCATCGGGCAAACTGACTGGTGCGACCAACGGCGCGTTGTCACCTGGCGTACTCAAATACGCCCCGCCTCCAAAGAACGATGCCCGAAATGGCGTACCGAGCGCACTGTGAAACACATCTCCAGAAATTGTCACCGCCTGAGTCACCGAAGCGGTGTATCCATATGAAGGGGCCGAAATCCCGGACGAATCGGCTTTGAGTACTTCCGATGTGCCGAGCATCAGGGTCCATTCTTGGGTCTTTCCATTGAATGTTTGCGAAGCCCCGATCTCCCCGCCGGTGACATGGGCAAAGATCGTGCTCCGCATCGCATCGGCGTTGGAAATGAAGATCCCACCCGTCGCAAAGTCCGTGATGTGGACTCCAAAGTATTCCAGCGGATTGATGATCTCCTGACGGTTGATTAAAACCCGATCGTCACCTTGGCCGAAATGAAGAATCTGCCCGCCTCCAAACACCGTCCCACCTGGATTCCATCCGAGCCCGGTCAATGAATCGGCCTTGGTCGCGTGGATCGCTTTGGGTGTTGCGGTG
Organism: Phycisphaerales bacterium; assembly: GCA_026982035.1. Classification (GTDB taxonomy): domain Bacteria; phylum Planctomycetota; class Phycisphaerae; order Phycisphaerales; family UBA1924; genus UBA1924. The sequence continues at coordinate 11,373 of JALSHW010000253.1, forward strand.
ATTGCTTGTCGAGGCATCAGGATGTCATGCACATCCTCGCTGGCTCCGTCTCGAACGGAAATCTCCAGCCACACATCAGTCGAATCAAACACTTCACCAAAATCCATCTCAACACTGAACACCCCAGCAGGCACGGCCAGATCGTCAATGATCACCGTCTCTCCCAACTGAACCCCGTCGAGGGCCGCATCGAAGATTCGACACTCCAAGTCATATATTCCCGTCGCAGGCATTCCATTGACATTGAGCGTGCCTTGATAAGTGATCGGCTCGGCACATGCCAAACCAGATGCAAAAGCCGCCATCAGAGCCGATGCGAGTAATCCGTTCTGTACCATTGTCATCCACCTCCATGCGGGTTTGAGTTCTGAATCATCAGAGCGTACCACAACCGGATGCATCCATGTTGCCCGCGCATAAAAAAAGCCCATTGAATGGGCTTTTTGAGTTCAGTATTCTTGAATTTCAGGTTCAGAACCGAATCACTCGGCGGTTTCTTCGGATGCCGCTTCTGGTTCTGGAGCCGGGGCTGGTTTGGCGGCTTCGGCTTTGGACATCGCGTCCTTGGCATCGGCAAGATACTTGGCGGCAACATCATCTTTTGCCAATGACATCGCGCTCTGGATCATGTTGAGCGACTTCTTGGCGGTGTTGACAAACGGGGTCAGGTCCGCTTCAGAATCGCCGGCCATTTTTTCGAGCGAAGCAATGATGCCTTCGACTTCTTTGCGGGCTTTCTTGCACTCGCCACGCTTCATGTTGGTGGCGCGATCGGAAATCCATTTGGCTTTCATGTCGCCTTCGAGGATGTCGGCGTGGCCGAGCATATCGCGGACGGTGTCGGATGGCTGGGCACCCTTGGCAAGCCACGCCTTGATCTCTTCGACCTTGAGGACGACCTGCTTGTCCTGATCTTTTTCCATCGGGTCATAGTGACCGAGGTTCTCAAGAACGCGACCATTTCGGCGGGTGCGTTGATCGATCGCATTGATGCGGTAGAACGGGCGGTGAGTGCGGCCAAAGCGCTGCATACGGAGACGAACCATAAGTGGTATCCTTTCAATGCCCGATCCACTTCAAAAGAGGACGGGAGTCCAAACCCAGCGGTACCAAATTCTGTATGTTCAAGCAAGTTCAGAACCGGTTTAATCCCTCGACTGCGCCAACCGTTGGTGCTGTCTGCGTCCGCTGGGAAGAGAATCGTTGGCATGGAACCCCGCTATGTCCACCCTAAATCCACTCTCTGTACGATCTTCCGCTCTTTTCTGGACTCCACCACTATCATCTCCCATGCGCATTGATGTCCTGACAACCTTTCCAGAGATGTTCGATACCCAGACCCCAGGCGCGATGGGCATCTCGATCCCAGGCAGAGCCCAGAAAATGGGGCTTCTGGAACTCCGTGCGACCAATATCCGCGACTACACCACCGACAAGCATCGAAAAACCGACGATCGCCCATATGGTGGCGGCCCGGGCATGGTCATGATGTGCCAGCCGGTCTGGGATGCCGTCACAGCCGTCGAAGCCAGTGATCCACGGCAAGCGACCCGCATCCACCTCACCCCGCAAGGAACGCCCCTGACCCAAGAACTCGTCGAGACACTCGCCACCAAACCCCGGCTGTTGATGATCGCTGGGCACTACGAAGGCATCGACGAACGGGTCATCGAGCGGCTCGATCCCGTCGAAATCTCCATCGGCGACTACATCCTCTCAGGAGGCGAACTGGCGGCGATGGTCCTCATTGATGCCATCACCCGAACCCTCCCTGGGGTGCTGGGGCACGACAATTCGGCTCTGGAAGATTCCTTCTCACACGCCAACACCACCAATCCCGATGGCTCGACAATCGACCCCAAAGCCCTCAAAGGGCTCGAAATTCCTGCCGGCGTGAAACTCCTCGATTGCCCCCACTACACCAAACCACGGGTCTGGGAGGGCATGGAAATCCCGGAGGTGCTGGTGGGAGGCGACCACAACGCGGTGGCCCGTTGGCGGCTTGAGCAACGACTGGCTCGAACCCAAGATCGTCGGCCTGAATTATTGACCTCC
>JALSHW010000254.1 GCA_026982035.1 Phycisphaerales bacterium
GTGTCATTATAAGACCGATCCGGTCATGTTCATCATTGGGAGCATGATCGCCAGGATCATCGTTCCCACGATCATGAACAGGATCACGATCAGGAGTGGTTCGAGCATCGCCATCAGGCGTGCGGTTTTTTTGTCTACATTTTGGGCGTGGTCCTTGGCGAGTGAATCAAAGGCCGATTCCAGGTCCCCGGCTTGATCGGCGGCCACCAGCAGTTTCCGGGTGGCCAGTGGGAGGGCCGAGACTTGTTCGATGAGCGTGCGGAAGAGCCCGCCTTCGATCAATCGTTGCTGGAGGCGTTGGAGGTCTTTGTTGAGTTTGGGATGCCCGATCACGCCCGCCGAGACGGAGATGGCGTCACTCAGGACAATGCCCGAGCGGGTCATTGAGCCCATGACCGAGAAGAACCGGGTGAGTTCTTGTTCGAGGACGACATCGCGGACAAAGGGCATGTTGCGTGTGAGCGAGGTTGCGAGTTTGGCCAGTGTGCTGCGCCAGAGGAAACCGACAACGATCAGCAGCACCAAGCCGCCCATGAGGATAAGGATATTCTCACGAAGAACCGTGCCAGCGGAGACGAGGATTTTGGTGAAGGTTGGGACTTTGATCCCGGCACTGGCCATGGATTCGCCGATGGTCGGGACGACGAGGGTCATCATGACCAGGCCTGCGACAAAGGCGATGCTTAGCACGATGCAGGGATAGATCATCAGCGTCGCGGCTTTGCCTGAGACTTCGAGCCGGCGTTTGGCGCCTTTGGAAAGTTGAGCGCACGCCCCGGCAAGATCGCCGGTTTTTTCGGCGGCTTTGTACACGGCACAGGTGACTTCATCAAAGCTGCCCACTTGGCTGCAAGCGTCGCTGAAGCTGGTGCCTTGGGCAACCAGTGAGCGGAGCTGGAGGACGCGGTCTTCGTTGGTGGATTTGACGACTGTTGAAGCGACTTCGAGGGCTTCGGTGAGGGGGACACCCCGATCCAGGAGTTGGGCGAGTTGGGCATCGAACTCGGCGTGGTCTTTGAGGGACATTTCGGGTTCGTTGGTTGCCCATGCGGGGAGTTGCCAGGTTTTGAGGAGGACTTGTCGTTCTTTGCGGAGGGTGCTGGCCAGGGCTCGGTGTGAGCGGGCGGCGCGGACACCGATGGCCTTGCCGCCTGAGGACTTGTTGGCGATGTAGAGGAATGAGCTGTTGATGGAAGTTCTGGACATGGTGCTTGTGAGGGCTCAAATATTCGGCAGGAAATCGGGTGCCTCCGTATAGATATACTCAGGAGACGATCCTTTGGTTCAATATCGGCGGCTTTGAGGGCCCAACTGTATACGATATGGGTGGTTGGAGGCCTGATTTGGTGCTTTGGCGGGTCAAACACGCCTCATACACCCCACTGAAAGACCAAACGCCTCAGACGCGCCGAGAATGCCTAATTTTCTGATTTTTTGTGCCCTGCTTCCAAGGATTGAGCATGCCCCAAGCCACGACCATGACCCAGACCCAATCGACCACCTCAGGCGAGACCATGCGCGGGCTCATCAAACACCATGCTGGGCCTGCCTTGCAGTTGGTCGATGATCGTCCGATTCCTGAGCCCGGGGTTCGTGAGGTGCGGATCAAGGTCAAGAAGGTCGGCATCTGTGGCACCGATCGGCACATCTGGGAATGGGACGAGTGGGCCGCCAAGCGGGTTCCAACAGGGATTATTACTGGGCACGAGTTTGTCGGGCATGTTGACAAGATTGGTTCGGCCGTCACCAAGTGTGAGGTTGGCCAGCGGGTCAGTGCCGAGGGGCACATGACGGCCGGGGTGGACTACAACTCACGGACGGGCAACGCGCACATTGCCGACGATACGCGGATCTTTGGCATCGATTGTGATGGGTGCTTTGCCGAGTACATCGTGGTGCCTGAGGACAATGTTTGGCAGGTGCATCCTGAAATAGACGACAAGTACGCGGCGA
>JALSHW010000255.1 GCA_026982035.1 Phycisphaerales bacterium
GGAGGAAGAGGAAGAGGAAGATGGAGACGGAGACGGAGAGGGAGAGGGAGAGGGAGAGGGAGGAAGAGAAGACCCGACTGCGCCGAAGACGGCGAGTCGGGGCACCCGGCAGATTGGGGGGTGGTCGGGCATTGAAGAAATGATGGTGTGATGAGATGGCTAGGATTGGGCCTATGAATACAGAGATCAATCAATCAGAGCCGCAGAGTATTGAGACGATTTCGTTTGTGTCGCTTGGGTGTCCTAAGAACTTAGTTGACTCGGAGAAGATGCTTGGGCTTTTGGCGGCCGATGGGTTGTTGCCGGTGTCGGCGGAGGTGCTTGAGGATTCGGAGGATGATGATCTTTCGATTGCGGGGTCGGAGCAGGATGCTTCGGCGATCAGTGGGCGGGTGACGGCTGCGGATGCGGTGGTGATTAATACTTGTGGTTTTTTAGAGGCGTCGAAGGATGAATCGCTTGGGGTGATCAAGGAGGCCGTTGCGCTGAAGGAGCGGGGGCTTGTGAAGCGGGTGGTTGTGGCGGGGTGCCTCGTGCAGCGGCATCGGGCGAAGATGCTTGAGTGGGAGCCGGGGATTGATTCGATGGTGGGGGTTTTTGATCGGGAGCATATTATTGGGGCGGTGCGGGGTTTGGGGGGGGAGAGGGTTTCTCGAGAGTCGGATGCGGATGTTGCGGAGAAGGCGCCGAAGTATTGGATTCATGCCAATGCGATGACGAGTGCCAAGGATTTGGGGATGGAGACGGTGGGGTTGACTGTGGCGGGGAAGGATGGGAAGGGGATTGGGTATTTTGAGTCGGACAATGCGCGGTTGCGTTTGACGCCGAGGCATTATGCGTATTTGCGGATTAGCGAGGGGTGCAATCAGAACTGTGCGTTTTGTACGATACCGTCGATTCGGGGGAAGATGCGGTCGAAGCCGGAGGATCGGATTGTTGCTGAGGCGCGGGAGTTGATGCGGGATGGGGCCTTTGAGTTGTTGTTGATTGGGCAGGATACGACGAGTTATGGGGATGATCTTGGGGTTGGGTTGTCGCAGGTTTCGGGGAGTGATAAGTTTCGGGGGGGGTTGCCGAAGTTGTTGCGGTCGTTGTCTGAGGCGATGGATGAGGAGATTGGGCGGGGGTGGTTGCGGTTGATGTATGCGTATCCGACTTTCTTTAGCGATGAGATTATTGATGCGATGGGGGAGGTTGCGGATCGTGGGAATTTGCTGCCTTATTTGGATATTCCGCTGCAACATGGGTCGGATCGGGTGTTGGATTTGATGCGGCGGAATGTGACGAGCGCACATCAGACTGAGCTTTGTCATAAATTGCGGGATCGGATTCCGGGGATGGCGATTCGGACGACTTTTATTACGGGGTTTCCCGGGGAGACGGAGGGGGATCATCAGGAGTTGTTGGAGTTTATGAATGCCGTTCAGTTTGATGCGGTGGGGTGTTTTCAGTATTCGGGTGAGCCGGGGACTGTTGCGGGGACGATGGAGGAGGATGCGAGTTTGGCGGTGTCTGCTGAGGATAAGCAGCGGCGGTATGATGAGATTATGGCGTTGCAGCAGGAGATTGCTTTTGAGCAGGCGGGGTTTGTGGCGGATCAGTTTGATTTTGAGCGGCCTATGGAGACGGGGGTTCGTTTTGATGTGTTGATTGATTCGGCGACTGGGTCGGAAGTTGAAGCGACGATTGGGGGGCCTGGGGTGAGTGAGGGTGGGAAGTTGTATACGGGGCGGACTTATTTTCAGGCGCCGCAGATTGATGCGACGACTTTGGTGGTGGCCAAGGGGGCGGTGGCGGTTGGGGAGTTGGTTCGGTGTGTGGTGGTGGGGAGTGATGGGTATGACTTGATTGTGCGGCCTGTGAGTGAGCTTGAGAAGAAGGTGTCGTTGGATTTGTTGTAGGGGAGTTTTTTTTAGGGGAGTTTTTTTGTTGGGGGGG
>JALSHW010000256.1 GCA_026982035.1 Phycisphaerales bacterium
TGGAGAAGCCGCCCACATGGGCGGAGCCATCGCTGGTTTCTACTTCATCCGAAACTCCCACCACCTCCTCGACTTCTTCGATGTCTTCGGCGACTCTCGCCAAAAAAACAAATCCACCAACCCCTACAAAGCACCCAAGCCCAAACGAGGCGTCCCAACCACCGAAGAAGTCGATCGCATCCTCGCCAAAGTAAATAGGTCCGGCATTCACTCCCTCACCGAAAAAGAAAAGCAAACCCTCAACAAAGCCAGCAAGAGCCAGCAAGATCATCGCTAACCCCCACAGAGCAGGGTGTCCCGATGGTGGGTTTTGCCACCATCGGGTCTTGATATTTCAGAGACATGCAGATGGCAAAAGCCCATCAGCATGGCACCCAGTGTGATTTTCTGTCGTCTTCCCCAATCCCATCTTCTCTGTGATCTCTGTGATCTCTGTGCCCTCTGTGGTAAAATCTTCCTATCGTCCCCGATGCCCACCCCCCAAACCCCCCTCAACTTCACAATCCACAACAAACTCGGAAATGCCCGTACCGGAACCGTCCAAACACTCCACGGCGATTTCGACACCCCCGCCTTCATGCCCGTAGGCACAAGAGCCACCATCAAAGGCGTCCTCCCAAATCTCGTTAAAGAAACCGGATCACAAATTCTCCTCAACAACACCTACCACCTCATGCTCCGCCCGGGATCAGGCCTCATTAAAGAAATGGGAGGCGTCCACAAGTTCATGAACTGGAACGCCCCCATCCTCACCGACTCCGGCGGCTACCAGGCCTACTCCATGGCCGGCATCAACAACATCGACGAAGACGGCGTCACCTTCAAATCCATCCTCGATGGCTCCATGATCCGCCTCAACCCCGAAATCGCCATGCAGGTCCAAAACGACCTTGGCCCAGACATCATGATGGCCTTCGACGACTGCCCCCCATCCATTGACCCCGATGCAGGTCCGGTCAATCAAACCCGCCTCCGCCACGCCGCTCGTCGAGACGCGACCAAGAAGGCCGGCTACAACCACGCCGAGCGACTCCAAATCGCCAACGAACGCACCGTCCGCTGGCTGGAGCGTTGCAAAGCGTCCCACACCCGCCCATCCGAACAATCCCTCTTCGGCATCGTCCAAGGCGGCACCGACCTCGATCAACGGGATTGGTCCGTCGAACGAATCTGCAACATCGACCTCCCCGGCTACGCCATCGGTGGCGTCGCAGTGGGGGAGTCCCCCGAAGACATCGCCAAGATCGTCCGTCACACCGCCCCCCAGATGCCTGAATCCAAGCCAAGATACCTTATGGGTGTCGGCTATGAACGCGACATCGTCGCGGCCGTCATGGCTGGGGTTGATATGTTCGATTGCGTCCTCCCCACCCGCAACGGCCGAAACGCCAACGCCTTCACCACCGAACCCGGTCGCAACGGCCAAATCCGCCTCAGAAACGCTCCCTTTGCTCGTGATCCACTCCCCATCGAGCCGGGCTGTGATTGCCACGCCTGCCACCCCGCCAAATACGGCTGGGACACCCCCGACGGTCAACCCTTCACCCGATCCTACATTCGGCATTTGTTCATGGCCGGTGAGATGCTCGGCCCAATCTTGGTCACGCTCCACAACCTCCGATTCTTCCAACGCCTCACCACCGACCTCAGAGCCGCCATCAACGCCAACGACTGGTCCCTCTTCATCGCGCAAAGGCCTCATCTCAAAGAACTCATCGAAGCAAACCTGCCCGAATCAAACCCCAAATAACCCCATCCAGCCCAATCAGGTGACCTACCATCCCAGCCCGACGGGATACGCTCGTCAGGGACATGAAAGGTATATCTAGATGGACTTCAACGCAACAACAAGCACATGGGCAACCCACCTCATCATCGCCCAAGACTCTGGTTCCTCCGGTGTCCTCGGTGCCCCCTCAGGTTCCACCCCCCCGGCTG
>JALSHW010000257.1 GCA_026982035.1 Phycisphaerales bacterium
GAGCGAAATGTATCGCACGGGTTATCTCCATCCCCATCGTTGGGGGGTTCTCTTGAGACCCATCAAGGCCTCGGAATTCAAATCACTGCAACATATCCGCGCCCGCTTCGGGGTCAAAGATATCAGCACCGGCTTCTTGGTCCATCAGATCAATACGAATCTTCAGAGAATCAAGGTTGCCGGGGGTCAAATACACACGCGCATGCTCCATCGCATCGAGCAACGCATCAAAATAAGTCTGGGAACGGTACAAACTCGGGGCCGCTGCATACGCCTGCTGTTGTCCATCAAGCAACACCGCACGCCCGCGTTCGGACATGTGCCGGGCCCATCGCTGAGCCCCGGCATTGAGAAGTTCTTCGCCCGCCTCACCACCAGCCGTTTCGAGCAAGCGTTGAACTTCAAGCTCTGATTCAGTCAAGAGTGCTTGGTCAGCATTGAATCGACGGAGAGTTTCGAGTTCACGGAGTTGATCGACGATCTGCTCAGCCAGTTCGACCGATCCAGCGACTTCAGTCAGGGTTGAAATCTCAACTCGGCGGGCATCTTCGATCATGGATTCGCGGTTCTGACGAGCCGCGATGACCCGTTCAAACGACGGAGCAACCTTGATCGGCGGATGGGCACCCTGCATTCCGACGAACAGGATTTCGATCCCTGGGCCTTGCCCGTCGTTGAGTTGGGCATAGGCCTCGATGAGTCGCTGACGGAGTTGCCCGAGCATGGGCGTTCTGTTGTGGGTCAGGATTTGGTCGATGGACCATTCGCCGAGGAACTGGGTGACGACGCGCCGCCCGATCATTTGCAGGAGGTCTTCTCGTTGACCGGGACCAGCAAACTGGTCAAACAACTTGACATCCCGCACGACAAAGTGCATCGGCACCTCAACGACCACCAACGAAAGATTCGCTTGATGGGCGTCGTTGGCTCCAATGGATTCGGCCGTATCGGTCGCGTCTCGGCTTGGTTGAACAATATTGAGTTTTTCACGCGATGCGTGTGATTCGGTCCAGATGATCGGTTCGGTCTTGCCCGCATCGGGTGCGTTGGAGGCGAGTTGGAGAATCCGCACGCCGGTCGTGGTGCGAACCTCTTCTTGGGCGCCGGCGGAGCGCGAGAGTGAAACCGGTGTTTCATAAGTCGCCAGTGGCCAAGGGAGTTTGATGTGCAAACCCGGACCAATATCACTTTCCCCTTGTTCGCCGAAGCTAAACAATGGGCTACTGACCCGACCATTGGTCAGAATCAATCCTCGCTCATGGGGCTCAACGACCACCAGCGTCGTCATCAACCACGCAATCAGGGCCGCCATGCCCACAAGCCACAGAATCAGTTTGGAAAGCAGTTGATAGAACCAAGTCCCGGTGACATCGACCCCGAACTGGTAATTGACGGCTTCGCCGATATTGGCGGCAATCCGATCCGGAGCCGCAAGTAGGCCCAGAAGCCGAGAATCAAAGGCAGGCCGAGGGTCTTCGCCGGCTTTACGCGGACGATAGACATCCAGAATCAGGTTCAGGATCACCTCTGAACCCAGCACAATCATCCCGATCGGGATAATGACAGGGGTCAAGGTTTTGAGCCCGAGTTGTCCCAGAGAAAGTTCCATAAAGGCCGCGACGGCAAGCAAGACCCCCACCATCGAGATCGCCACCGATTGAGCCGCCCCTGCTCGCAGATTGGCCCAGATGGGCACCTTGCCCATGCCTGAGACAAAACGAGCAAAGATAAACCCGACCACGCCAATGGCAAGCCCAATGGCCAAGGTCGCACCGAGGATGTTGGTGTGGTAGGTGAAGGTTTCGCTGGAGGAATAGGTGCTCCAGGATTTGAGCCGAGCGATGCCCATGAAGATGTTGATGGCCGCAAAGACCACGCTGCTGATCGGGACGATCCATTTTTGGATAA
>JALSHW010000258.1 GCA_026982035.1 Phycisphaerales bacterium
CCAGGCCTGCGGTGATGATGATCTTCTGAATAAAGGGTCCAACCCGCAAGAGTCCAGTGGCGTATCCAGCAAGCATCGCCCCGGCAACGCCGAAGGTTGCCAGTACCGCTTGGAGAATCAGCGTCTGCATCGAGTTGCTGCCCGTTGCAGGGTCCACCGAGCTCCCAAGGAACTGCGTCGGAATAAAGTAGCTCAACGCCCCAACAAATACACCTTGAAGAACCGCATGGATCGGACCAAGAATACGGGCCATTTTGGGCTTGGCGTAGATCGCAAACGAGATGATGATCCCGAAGATAAACCCGCCGATCATCACAGGCATGACAAACTTGGTCATCGGCCCGCCACTGACCATTTGCTGCCAGGTGAAGATACCGACCGCCGCGACGATCGCAAGGAGGATGCCGGTCGCTGAGACGGTGCCTCCGATGGTCATGGTGTTGGATTCGCTCTTGGCGATTTGTGAATCGCCGAATCGGCCTTCTTGTCCGAAAGCGCCCATAGCCGGGTTGCGTGATTGAAGTCTCATATGTGTTGATCTCCGATTGGGGAGTGATGGAACTGGGAAATGGTGTACCGATCCTTATTGGGATCGGTTATTCGAGTATTTTAGACCCACATTACGATGCAGTATCGGGTTTAGTTCGATTCGGCGTTCGGATTACACGCCAAAATCAGCACTCGCAGGGTCTCGGCGATCGACCACGCCTGGGCGGGGCAGCCATCTGGGCGGTGGTCGCTGCGATGGATGCCGGCGGGGTCTGGCTCGGCGTCGTAGATTTCGTGAATTTGCCCCACGCTGTCGATGGTCATTTTGGACGCCAATGCGGTAAGCCGCTGGATGGTGGTGGTGCGGGAGACATCATCAAACCCCCGCGTCCGCATCAACGCCTCGCACGCCGGTCCCAAAAGCCAAGGCCAGACGGTGCCATTGTGATACGCCCCGTCTCGATCCATCAACGAACCCCGGTAGTGGGGATGGTAGTTCGGATCATCAGGAGCCAGCGTCCGCATCCCGACCGGCGTGATAAGCGAATCCCACACCGCCGAGATCACATCATCCCGCACCGCAATCGGCAGTTGAACCTCAGGCAGCGACAGCGCGAACACCTGATTTGGACGCAGTTCACCAGAGCGTTCCCAGTGAAGTGCCCGCGTGTGGTTCATTGGAGACAAGCAATCGACCAGTCCGCGTGCTGGGCCGTCGGTCATCGAAGACAAAACAGCATCATGGGCATGGTCGGCCTGGCCCTTCAAGGCCGTTGCCTCTGTTGGGCGTGATGGGTTGATGAGTGTGGCATACGACCGGAGAGCATTGATCCAGAGTGCCTGGATTTCAATCGCTTTGCCATGGCGTGGAGTAAAGGTGATGCCGTCGCGTTGGGCATCCATCCAGGTCAGTTGAGTCCCTTGGCTCCCGGCACTGACGAGTCCATCGCTGGGATCGACCCCGATGTTGTGGATGGTGCCTTGGGTGTAGGCGGTGATGATGTCGCCGCAGGCGTCGTCAAGGTCTTTGGGGAGTGGGTTGTTGGTTGCATTGCACCACTGGGCGCACGCATGGATAAACCAGAGCGAAGCGTCCACGGTGTTGTAGTGTGCATCGCCTGCATTGTCATCAAAGCGGTTGGGGATCAGCCCGTGCTTTCGTGCATCGGCAAAGGTCGTGAGTGCATCAAGGGCCTGGTCGTGTCGGCCCGTCACCAAAAGCAACCCAGGCAGCGAGATCATCGTGTCGCGTCCCCAATCGCTGAACCACGGATACCCAGCGATGATCGAGGTCGATTGGCCATTGGCATCATCCCGATCAACCACATACGCATCGGCCGCCGAGGCCAGCATCGCAATGGACTCGCCCACCGCCGGGTCTTGAGGAAAACCAGCCGCCGACAAGGCGT
>JALSHW010000259.1 GCA_026982035.1 Phycisphaerales bacterium
TAATCCTCGGCGACAAATACCCAGGCACCTGATCCTCCCGAAACTGATCCGCCCGAATCGCCACCCCGGCCTTGGCCGTCAACAACCCCGCAAGCTGCGAAGCAATCGACCCCTTCTCCTTATCAAGTATCGGCATCAACTCCCGCGCCAACACCGGCGCATCAAACTGCCGACGAAACTGCTTGGGCAACGAGCGAATCATCGCCTCAACCCGCTGAACCACAAACCCAGGCACCGACCATTCCAACACATCCCGCGACAAATGAGGCAAATCCTCCACCCGAACCCGCACCGACACCCCGTCAACATCCTCGCCGGGTTCAAACCGATAACTCAACCCCGCATGGCGCGATCCAACTGCAACCGAATCCGGATGCGTCTTGCCCGTCACCTCCGCATCATCAGCAAGCACCAAATCCCGCTCATCCATCAACAAACACGCCCCATTGTCCTTGGCCCATTTCTCAAACCGCTGCCCGCTGTACATCTCCGCTGGCAACCGTTCATCATAAAATCGAAAGATCGCCTGATGATCCGCAATCAAATCTCCACGCCGGGCCTTGTCTTCAAGCGTCCGCAACTGAGCAAGTAACTGTCGATTCTGCTTAATCTCCACACACTTACTCGGCATCCCCTCTTCAACCAACGCATGATGAATAAACAACTCCCGCGAAGCCGCCGGGTCAATCGGCCCAAAATGCACCGTCCGCCTGGGCACAATATCAAGCCCATACAACGACACCCGCTCATCGGCCACCACCCGATTGTTCTTGTCCTCCCACCGAGGATTCGTATGCGTCCGCTTGATCAAATGCCCCGCCGCATCCTCGACCCATTTGGGATTAATCTTCGCAACCGTCCGCCCATACACCTTGGTCGTCCGCACGACTTCCCCCGCCATCACCCACTCAGGCCGCGACTCAAACACCGACGACCCAGGAATAATCGAATACGCCGAGCCCCGAGTCCCCTTGTATTCGTGCCGATCACCCTTCTTTCCAAGATTCGTCAGCAATCCCGTAAGCAACGCCCGATGAACCCCGTCTGTATCCGTATGCCCAACGGCCGGATCAAGCTTCATCTCCAAACACATCCCCCGCAACTGCCGATACACCTCACGCCATTCATCAATCCGCCGCACCGCCAGATACGCCGCTTCACACGCCCGCCCAAGTTTGCGCCGAGTCAGGTTTTTATGCTGCTCGTGATACCAATCCCAAATCTTCAAATACAACAAAAAATCCGACCCCTCAACCGCAAACGCCGCATGCGCCTCATTGGCCAACTGTTGCTTATCATGAGGCCGAACCCGCGGGTCCTGCGTCGAAAGCACCGACGCAATAATCAGCACATCATTCAAGCAGTTCTCTTCCTGCCCCGCCAAGATCATCCGTCCAACCCTTGGGTCCACCGGCAGCCGCGCCATCTTCTTGCCCAGCGTCGTCAGTTGATTCTGCTCGTCAATCGCTCCAAGCTCATGCAGCGTTTCGTATCCATCACGCCACTGCCGACCATCAGGCCGATCCAAAAACGGAAACTCATTGGGTTCGCCAAGACCCAAATCAATCATCTGTAAAATCACCGACGCCAGATTCGACCGCAACAACTCCGGCTGCGTGAACTCCTCGCGCCCGTCAAAATCACTCTGCTCATAGAGACGCAAACACACTCCCGAAGCAATCCGCCCGCACCGCCCAGCCCGCTGATTGGCCGACGCCTGTGACACCGGCTCCACCTGCAATCCATGCAACTTCGTCCGAGGGTTGTACCGCTTCATCCGAGCCACACCTGGATCAACAACCCCCCGAACATTGGGCACCGTAATCGAAGTCTCCGCAACATTGGTCGCAATCACAATCCGCGACCCACCCGATCGCCCCGCC
>JALSHW010000260.1 GCA_026982035.1 Phycisphaerales bacterium
TGGTCATTGGGAGCGGGTTGGGGGCGGGTTGGGGTGTTGGGGGGGGTTATTTTGAATGGTCATCATCGGGGGTGATGGCGTCGAGGTCCTGTTGCTCGCGGAGATCGCCGATGACCCGTGAAATCGGGAACACACGCAGAATCATCAATCCCAGTTCATAGAGTCCATACAACGGCCCAGCCAACAGCACCATCGACAACGGATCAGCCGGGGTTAAAAACGCACCAAGAATCGCGCAGATGGCAATGGCGTATCGACGATACTTGCCCATCGCTCGTGGATCAAGAATCCCCACCCATCCAAGCATCACAATCACCACAGGCGTCTGGAACGCAATTCCAAAGGCCAACCCCATATTGAGCACCGTTTTGATGTATTCACTGACTCGATATTGCTGGATGATCCCTTGATCGGTCGTGAGGTGGATGGTGCGGATTGTTGGTGATTGGGTTTCTGGGTCCACAGCGATCACGATCCGCTGTTGCATCAGCGACTCGTTGATCCAGGTCATGCCAAGAGTCGGAGATTCAGGATCCGCTTGAAGAATGGGAACGGTTGGCAGAACGATTCCAGCCGGGAGCGGAGCCGTGGGGGTGTTGGGTTGTCCAGAGACCTTTGAGCCATAGGTGATGAAGAAGGTCAGGATGACCGGCAGAATCACAAAGTACAGAAACAACATGCTCAGCACGGTGAGGATGCCTGAGAATGGGATGAGGATATAGACCACCCGCCGTTCGTGTTTGTAGAGTCCGGGGGACACGAATTTCCAGAGGTGGTAGAGAATCCAAGGCGATCCGAGCAAGATCGTGACGACCACCGCCAGATGCACCACCGTGCCAAAGGTTTCAAAGGGTCCTGTTGCCAGCAATGAAGAGCCGTGCCCACCGGCCAGGAGTTTGTTTCGTGCCGGGGTGATGAGGGTGTTGAGTAAAAATCGACCCGAAGCAAAGGCGACCACAAAGATCGGGATCACCCCAACCAGAGCCCACATCACCCGTTTGCGAAGGTCTTCGAGGTGGTCGCCCAGCGACATAATCCCCCATTCTTGATCGTCTCGGCCTGGAATCTGAGACGACGGACGAGGCGGTCCAGGCGGTTGATTGCTCGGAAAACGGGATGGAGAGGTCGCGTCGGTCATCTGGGTGCAACTCTAGGGGGCCTATGGCCAGTAATACTTATGGGAACAGCCGTTTGGAGCGATTCTGGGAACCGTAAATGATGTCATGAATTCACTGGGTTTGTGACGGCCTGTCATTTGTGGCGCATCTGTGTATGTGGTATTGATCCGTTGAAGGGGAAGTTGTGAGCCAACCGTCGTGAGTACATCTTGGGATCAGCAACTACCGATCGAGCAAGCGATCGCCGGGCAAGGCGAGGCGTTGTCTCAGGTCTGGATCGGCGTGCGCCGATGGGTTGCGGTGATTTTGATTGCTCACAAACCCCGCGAGGCGGATTTGGAGGACTTGTTGCAGATGGTTGCGTTTCAGGTATGCCGAAAGATTCACGAGGTGCGTGACCCGGCGTTGTTCAAGCCCTGGTTGCGGACGGTGACGATCAACATCGCCCGTCAGCAGGGTCGCAAGGCGTCTCGAAAACGGATCGGCATGCTTTGGCTCGTTGGACGAACCCGCCATGAATCGGACCAGATTTCAGATCAGATCGGATCGATGCAACTTTCCGAAGAAGCCAAGCGTGTGCTTGATGCGGCATTGAGTTTGCCAGAAAAATATCGCGAGCCGGTGTTGATGCGGTGTCAGCAGTCGATGAGTTATAAGCAGATCGCCGAGGTGCTTTCACTTCCTGAAACCACGGTCGAGACGAGAATCGCTCGAGGCCGACGGATGCTTCGAGAGACGCTGGAACTGCAA
>JALSHW010000261.1 GCA_026982035.1 Phycisphaerales bacterium
GATGATTGGGAGCGTTCGGGGAGTTTGAGTTTGGCGACGCCTCGGGTATTGGCGGCGGGGTATGAGCTTGGTGGGCATGATTTTGCGTGGATTGTGATGGAGCGTTTTGAGAATCCGCCTTTGGCGTCGAGTATTACTGAGTCGTCGATGTGGGAGATTTTTGAGGCGGCGGCGGAGTTTCAGGCGGCGGCGGTGCTTGAGGAGATTGTGGATCCGAAGCGTTTGGAGACGGACCCTGATTGGGGTGGTGATCTTGAGCGGGCGTTGGGGGCGGTGGAGGCGCATGATATGGGGGAGGGTGTGCGGTGGAAACGGGCGATTGAGCGTGTGTTGGGGGATTTGGAGGTGTTTGTGGGATTGTGGGAGGGGCGTGGGATTGATACTTGGTGTCATCATGATTTGCATGGGCGGAATGCGATGCGTCGGGTGTCGCATAATCCTGAGGTGCATGGTCGGTGTGCGTTGATTGATTTGGCGATGGTGGGGCCTGGGCATTGGGTGGAGGATGCGTTGTATATTGAGCGGTTGCATTGGGGGCATGAGGAGTTGTTGTTTGGGATTGATCCTGTGGAGACGCTTGGGCGTTGCCGGGGGGCGTTGGGATTGCCTGTTGGGGGGGATTTTGAGGAGATTGCGGGTGTGAGAAGGGTGCTGATGGCGGGCACTTGCCCGAACTTTTTACGAACAGAGGGTGATGATTTGTATTTGAATGCGGCTTTGGGGCGTTTAGAGCATTTATTGGGGGAGTTTTTGGGGTAAGATGGGTGCGTGGCTGTGATGGTTCGCAGTTGAGATGGAATTGATGTTGATGCCGTCTGTGGCGGTGTTGCTTGAAATGAGGTTTGATATGGATTTGCTTGAGAAGATGGAACAGTTGCTTCAGGATTGTCGTGAGGATTACAACAAGGCCAAGGGTGGGAATAAGGCGGCCGGTACGCGCGTGCGGAAGGTGATGCAGGATGTGAAGGGTGTTGCTCAGGATATTCGCAAAGAGATGCTTGGTACGCGCGAGGACTGAGTGTTTTTGCTCAGGACTTGGTTCAAGATTTGGCACAGGTATCCTGTCGGCTTTTGGGTTGATGGGTGAAGGAATGTACAGTGAGTACGACGCAACGGCTCAACATGCTGGATGATGGTGTATCGACACTCGTTGATTTGAGTGGGATTGATATGAGCGCGACGGCGGCGAGCCGGGAACAGATGTTTGAGTTGATTCATCATCGTGATGAGATGGCGTTGCTTGATCGGGTGATTTGGGTGAGTGAGGATACGAGCGAGGGTGTGGGGATTTTGAAGGTTCGTGGTGATGAGTTTTGGGTTCGGGGTCACTTTCCGAGTAAGCCGATGTTTCCTGGGGTGTTGATGGTTGAGGCGGGGGCGCAGCTTGCGTGTTATTTGTACAATCGGTATTACGGCCAGCTTCATTTGGCGGCTTTTTTGCGGATCGAGAATTGTGTGTTCCGTCGTTCGCTGACGGTTGGTGAGGAGATGCTGGTTTTGTGTAAGGGGATTAAGGTGACGCCTCGGCGGTTTATATCGCATGTTGAGGGGGTGGTTGATGGGCAGATTTGTTTTGAGGCCAAGATAACGGGGATGCGGATTCCTGATGAGTAGCGAAGAGTTTGTTTACACGATTTGAATCCGGAGATGCTTGGCGTCTCCGGTTTTTTTTGCATAGAAATAGTGATGAACCAAACGCCTGTCCATTCAAATTTGTATCCGCTTGTGCTTGAACCGATTCTCAAGGAGAAGATTTGGGGGGGAAGGCGGCTTGCCGGGTATGGGAAGGTGTTGCCTGCGGGGGTGATGGTTGGGGAGTCTTGGGAGTTGGCGGATTTGTCATCGACGAGTGTGGGTGG
>JALSHW010000262.1 GCA_026982035.1 Phycisphaerales bacterium
GGACTACAACTCACGGACGGGCAACGCGCACATTGCCGACGATACGCGGATCTTTGGCATCGATTGTGATGGGTGCTTTGCCGAGTACATCGTGGTGCCTGAGGACAATGTTTGGCAGGTGCATCCGGAGATTGACGACAAGTACGCGGCGATCTTTGATCCTTTGGGCAACGCGGTCCATACGGTGATGGCGGCGGGGGTCAGTGCCAAGACGGTGTTGATTTCTGGGGTTGGGATTATTGGATTGATGGCCGTGACGGTCGCCAAGGCGGCGGGTGCTTCGCGGATTTATTGCAGCGACATCAATCCACCACGACTTGAGCTTGCCAAGAAACTTGGGGCGGTCGGGGCCTTTGATGCACGGGATGATGGTTGGGTTGAGCAGATTCGCAGTGAGACCCACGATGGTGTCGATGTGCTGCTGGAAATGTCCGGGGCACCGGCGGCGATGGATCAAGGATTCCGGGCACTCCGCAACGGCGGAACGGCGGCGTTGCTTGGGCTTCCCGCTCGGACGGTCGATTTTGATTTCAACGCCCACATTATTTTTAAGGGTTGCACGGTGCTGGGGATCAACGGGCGGCGGATGTGGAAGACTTGGTACCAGATGGAGCAGTTGCTCTTGTCGGGCCGATTGGAACTTGACGACATCATCACCCATGAGTTTCCGATGACTGAATATCAAGAGGCCTTCCGCACGATGATGTCGGGCGAAGGGATCAAAGTGCTGATGAATATTGGTGAATAGGGCTGAAGATTCACCACAGAGAACGCAGAGAACATAGAGAAGAGAGAAAGCCGATAGGAAGAGTCTGCGGAGAACTCAAAGCTATTCTCTGTGTTCTCTGTGATGACTTCTTTTTTCAGACACCGACCAGTGAAACCAAATCGCCCAGCCCCACCGGCTCTTTGGTATGAAACGGTTCGCCCGCCTCGGTGCCGATGCGTGATCCAAAGTAGCTCGCTGCATGCTCAACCCACTCGGCGACGCGGGCGTTCTTGGGTGGAAGCACAAACTGCGTGTGGTAGGCCTTGATGGATTCGATTTTTTGGTCCAGCACGCCTGAGATGTCAAAGACGAAGCTCGGATCAGCCACCCATCGCAGGTGCGTGGCGTAGTAGTAAAACAACCATTTGGGATAGATCGGGTCGCCGAGTTCAAAGGTGCGTCCGGTCCATGCGTCGGTCGGCGCGGGCATGTCTATTTTGGTGAGTTTGGCGTCAAAGCGTGCGTCTTCGACGCAGCGGGTCACGGCCCGATGATCCGGGTGGGCATCAATATCGAAAGTCGTGAAGATCATCTCCGCCTGCCAAGCGCGGATCACGCCTGCAAGGGCGTGGCGGTTTTCGATGGTGTGTTCGACGAAGCGGTTTGGGAAATCAAGCAGCCAGCGGTCGACGGTGCCGGTTGCGTTGCGGGTCAGGATTTTGAAGGCATCGGCGGCTTCGCCCTTGCGAATTTCTGGGCTGCCCAGTGGTGTGGGTTCGCCATTGGTGACATCGAGGATGAGGACGGCGTGCCCTTGGTTGACGAGTTTGATGATCGTCCCGCCCATACCGAGTTCTTGGTCGTCTGGATGTGGGCCAACGATGAGGATGCGCGCCATATTTTAGAACTCCTTGTGCGCCCAATGGCACGAAAGATAACTTTGGGGGGTGGGGGGTTAGTTCATGGCGTTTTCGACGACGATGAATCCGTGCATGATGGGGCCGTCGGGGCTTGTTGTTTCGAGTTGGCACAGGACGACGGGTGCGGGGATGCGTTGGGAGAAGAATCCGCCGGCGCGGTAGGTTTCGCCGAACTCGTCGACGAATACTTTGAGGTCCATGGTGATGGTTTGACCCGATGCCAGGCC
>JALSHW010000263.1 GCA_026982035.1 Phycisphaerales bacterium
AACGCTTCGAACCCGCAGGCATGACCACCAACCGGGACATCCCATTTGCCAAATCGCTCGTCGATTACATCTTCCGCTGGCTCGGCATGGAGTTCATCGACGGCTACCGTGAAGCCAACATGCCCGCCCGATCAAACCCAGAACCCAAAGATCAGGTCGATAAGCCAGACCCGATCGTTCGCCGGATCCCGATCACCGAGGTTCAGCCAAAAGCCATCGAAACCAAGCCAGAACGCCATGTGGTTGAAACAAAAATGACCGAAACCAAAATCACCACCCGAACCAGCGACGGCACCCAAATCGACGCCCGCAGCGCAACACTCTCAATGGCACTCGATGCGGCGGGCGATGCCCCACCTTGTGATGTCTGCGGCACCATCACCGTCCGGAGCGGGACTTGTTATAAATGTTTGAACTGTGGCGCCTCAATGGGGTGCAGCTAAATCAAGAAAGGAACGATTCACGACACGCGGCGGTCAGCACGACGAGTCGCATTTCAGAGTAAGGGATGGTCAGCAATCGAATGGAATGAACGCTGCGGGAGCCGGTCACGGAAAGATCGACTCCCGAAACCCCGGCAAACGATCGGCTCGCAAGAGCCACGGAGCAGTTGAAGCCGGATCAGAGCTGACGACCATCGGGTGGACTGCCCGCCGCGTGTCGTGAATCGCCCCCCAAAGTGAAACCCCCCAAAGTAAAGAGGGGTTTGGTGTAAGGGGAGGGTTGGTTTAAAAATCTTCTACGCTGAGACTTTGCGACCCTGCCTCCAGCAAAGTCTCAGTATCCACCCCCGGGCAAGCCCACCACAGCCCGGGGGTTCTTTGTGTACTGACTCAAGAATTGAACATGCCTGATACAATGAGTCAGTCATGATCGAATCATCACAAGAACAAAAACTTTCGATTCGCTGGAGCGTCGTCACGGTCATCACAGTCTTCACGGCCATCGGCGTACTGGGTTTCAAACTGCTCTGGATGATCGATGGCTATCGCTCGATGGTTAAATCGTGGACATACGACGCCCAGTACCTCGTGCATCCGCTGATGCGGATGGTGCTGGTCGTGATCGGTGTTCTTTTGGTGTACCGGATGGCTCGCCCAGATGATCGTGCATCAATGGGGCTCGCCGTTGGATGCCCCAACGCGATCAAGGGATTGGGGTTGGGGTTTGTGTGTACGCTCCCGATGCTGCTGCTCGGGTTGATGAGCGAGTCGTTCACGCCCACACGCTACGAAATTATGTACACCGCGATGATGCCGGGGATTACTGAAGAGATTTTCTACCGGGCATTTATGTTCGGGCTGCTCGTCCAGGTCGCTCGTTGCCCGATGTGGCCCACCGCGATCATCACTGGCTTGGTGTTCGGATTGGCCCATGTGGACATCACACCCGACCAAGGCCAAACGATTCTTGGGCAACTTGGGCCTTGGATTGCCATGATCGGGCTCGGAGGATTCATGTACGCCTGGCTCTACTGGGAATCAGGATGGAATCTCTGGGTGGTGATCGCGCTGCATATCGGGATGAACCTCTGGTGGGATATGTTTGATCTGACGATGACCCCATTGGGCGGCTGGGGGGCCACCATCGCTCGGATTCTGTCGGTTGGCTTGGCTGTTCTGTTTGTCTTTCATTTCAGGGTGTTGTCCGGCGGGCGGGGTTCTACCATCAAGCCGTGAATAAGAACACCACAACCGACAACACAACCGATTCCACAACATGGGCCTCACTTCTGGCCGGCTGGGTCCAGTTTGCCCAATCCGCCGTCGCCTTGCCCAAGGATGAAGAGGGCGACCGCTGGCGGGGCTCGATCGCCCCAGCCATCGGGCTCCATGCATTGTCCATGGCTCTCGCCGAACTTCATCGCCTTGATCCTGCCGAGCGAGCACTTGCAATGGACAAGGCCGAGATGGGCATCAAAGAACACGCCGGAGCGATCAATGCGGCGTGGGCCAGTGAACCCATGCCTGATTCGTTGATCGAACTCATTGAGGATGCTCAACTTGCGTGGGAAGATTCGCTTCATGAGGGCGTCGTCTGGCGGTGCAAATCCGATCGATTCATCACCCGTCACCCCGGCGAGATCGGGTTGGCGATGCGACAAGCCGGCTTCATGGGCGAGGTCTTTGTGGCCGCTCCGGGCATCGAAATGTTCAAAGACGCCCCGGTCGCTTGGTGTCGAGATCAATCAGGCGGCATGCCCGATGAACAGGTCGTTGAGTTTGTTGACGGGTTTCTTCAGACCTGCACGGGAAAAATTGAGCGTCCCGAAATCATGAGGCCGCTCCATCAGGTCTACCGCCAAATGGATTTCATGGCAGGCGGTCCAACCCATGATCTCGTAAGCCCCGTCACTGGCGATCTCCCCGCCGGTCAGCCGCTCTTGGTACCAGTCATCGTGGGGGGTGAAATCTGTTCCGTATCATTACCCCCCAAATCAGGCAGGCCCCTCGATCCACTCACCGTAAAATGGGCAACTGTGCAAGCCCAGGACGCTGAAAAGTAGAACCGGGCAAGCAAAGGTCTAGGATGCAAGTACGGATTTTCTGACAAGATTCAAAGGGAAAGGACCCCGTTCAATGGCAACCAAACGAGCAAAAATCTCCATCATCGGCGCAGGCAATGTCGGCGCGACCTGTGCCCACTGGGCCGCCCAAAAAGAACTCGGCGACATCGTTCTCCTCGATATTCCACGCGCCGATGCTCCAGATCAACACATGCCCAAGGGCAAGATGATCGACCTGGGCTGCTGCGCCCCCATCGAAGGGTTCGATTCCAAACTCACCGGCACCTTTGATTATGAAGACATTGCTGACTCCGATGTGGTCATCGTCACCGCAGGCATCCCCCGCAAGCCGGGCATGAGCCGGGATGATCTGATTGAAACCAATGTCAAGATCGTCAAGTCGGTTTCTGAGAACATCAAGAAGCATGCACCGGATTCGATCGTGATTCTCGTATCCAACCCACTCGATGCGATGGTCTACACCGCATGGAAAGCCACTGGCTTCCCCGCCAGCCGCATTGTTGGTCAGGCCGGGGCATTGGATTGTGCTCGCTACCGTGCGTTTATTGCTTGGGAACTTGGCGTGAGTGTTGAGGATGTCCAGGCCGTGCTTCTTGGCGGGCATGGCGACGACATGGTGCCCTTCCCACGGCTGACCAGCGTTCACGGCATACCCGTCACCGATCTGATGTCCCAAGACAAAATCGAAGCGTGCGTCCAGCGTGCCAAAGTCGGCGGTGGCGAGATCGTCAAACTCATGGGCACCAGCGCGTACTACGCCCCGGCATTGGGCACCATCCAGATGGCCGAGGCGATTATCAAAGACAAAAAGCGGATCATCCCATCGGCGGCCTACCTTGATGGACAGTTTGGTCACAAGGGCTTGTTCGTTGGTGTCCCAGCACTGCTGGGCAAGGATGGCGTCGAGAAGATCGTGGAGTTCAAACTCACCGACGAAGAACAAAAACTCTTCGATGAATCCGCATCGCATGTTGCGGATTTGGTCAAGATCGTCAAGGAACGCTTCCCTGAGCTTGCTTGATTACAGACAGATTGATCGATTGCATATAGACCAAGAATACAAGACCCGCTTTGTGCGGGTTTTTTATTCTTGGGAATCAAGGTCTGGAGTGTCTTCTGGGCGGGAGTGTTCGTACAGATCGCCGATGGCGTTGACATATTTCTTGCGCTGTTTTTCTTCATGAGCAACCCGCAAGTCTTCAGCGTTTTCACCGAGCGAAGTCAGCAATTGATAGCAATACGGTGCCGATCCGAGCCAACGCTTCCAGCGGGATCGGAACATCCAGAATCCGAGCGGACAGATCACACCCGCTGCGATAAAGAATGGTGTTGTGCGAATGGTTGCGGCGAGTGCCAGTGATCCGAGCGATACGGCAAGGACGATGAGGCCATAGACAAACTGGGCGCCTTCGCTCTTGAGTTGTTTTTTGACTGCATTGCGGTGGTCGGAAATACGGGAGATATCGGCTTCGGGATCATCTCCGAGAAGCCATGCGGCTCCGGGGTCGTCGGGGTCAAATTCGAGTTCCTCAGGAACTTCGGGTTCGGGGGGCCTCAGCGCAGCACGGAGCAGTTCCGGATCGGTGTCCGGCATCAGTTCCCGTCGTTTGGGATGTTCACGATCATTCATTCATTGGCCCCGCAAGCGATATTCGAGATGTATTTGACCCGTATTCTATATTCAAACGATCGGCTCAGGATCAATTTTGACTCCATTTTCTATAAAATCACAAGAACCCATACGGTTTCTTCGTAATAGAAGGACGGGGATTTCAGAAGGACGGGGATTTCATAGTTGTTTTGCTTTGAGTAGCCATCGGATGCTCAGGTTGTGAAAATGGTCAGTTGCATACATGAGATGGTCTGAGATGGTCAATGGATGATTCTGGATTTGAGGAAGTCTTGTGCCATTGGCTATACTGGGGGTGAACACATCAAGAACCGAATCTTCGGCCGATCCCTCTGGCCGAATCAGATGAAAAAGGAGTTTTTTCAATGCTCAAGAATCACCGCGTTGCCGTTCTGGTTTCTATGTCCTTTCTCGGGGCCCAATCGGGTGCTTTGGCCGCTGAACGGCTTTTGACCAGTGAAACTGGAACAGTTTCGACAGCCAACTCGACAGCCAGCTCGACAGCCAGCTCGACATCACCAATCGATCAGATCGCTGGACAACTCACAGGGACTTGGAAAACCACAGAACCCTACCAAACAACCCAAACCGATGACGGAAGTGCCCAAGAGGTCTTCATGCTCATGAGCGTTGCCCCGGTGATGATCGAGGGCATGGACAACACCATGTATGTGGAAAGCGCACTGTCCAACGCTCCTTGGTCGCCGTTTCGTCAGGCGGTTTTCCAGTTGTATGAGTACAAGGGCAAGGTTCGCCTTCGGACCTACACCATGGCGGTGAGTGATGACACCCTCGGAGTTTCTGCGGGGATGGTTGCCGCACCGGCTTATTTTGGGGGGGTGGAGAAGAAGCAGCTTATTGCGACCCTTGATGTGGAACTCGATGCCAATGGGTCTGGTTTTAGTGGCTCGACGCCTTATCCGTATCCAACGGGTGTGGGCGGAGCGGTTGAAATGACCAGTTCGGTGACTTTCGATGGGACAACACTGACGACGGCTGATCGTGGATACGACGCCAATGGAGCCGTGGTGTGGGGTGCGGGCCAAGACGCTTCGTATACCTTTGAGCGGGTTGAGCCCTATGCCGTTGCCAATGAGCGGGATGATGGATTGGTCATTATTGAGTACCCAGGTTCGGGTTCAGAGATGGTTGTGCAGGATGGCGACCAGATGCATGTGCATTATTCTGGGTATTTGGCTGATGGGATGATGTTTGATTCGAGTTATCCTCGGAATCAACCCTTTGTCTTTGCGTTTCCGCCTGGGGATCGAGCGATTGTTGGGTGGGGGATTGGGATGGAAGGGTTGTCTCTTGGTGCTCACCGCAAGTTGATTATTCCGGGTGATATGGGATATGGCCCCAATGGCAACCCGCGTGCGAAAATTCCTGGGGACGCCACATTGATCTTCAACATCAACTTGGTGCATATCGACCGTCCTGAGCCCGTTGAAGAGGCGGCAGACGATTCGGCGACTGAATCTGGACAACCTGTACAAGTGGATCCGCACGAAGGGCATGGGCATTCTACTGAGGATTGATTGACGATTCTGACACGGCGAATTTGACTCTGCTACGATGACTGTGTGCCGGGTGTCGTTCTGGCCAGTGAGAGGTTCATGCTCAAGCAACGCCACCAACTGTTTGTGACTCTGTTTGCGTGTGCCGACGCGGTATCTGTTGTTGGTGCGTGTGCGTTGGCGTGGTGGGTTCGCCGGGCGCAGTATGGAGTTTTTGAGGACAGCTTTGGGTCGTATCTCCGGGATTCGATGACGATTCTGGTCGTGCCGATTCTTGTGATTACGCTCTATACGCTTGGGCTGTACCGTCCTCGACGAGACCAGACGCTGCTTGGCGAAGTCGTGCAGGTGTTCAAAGCGTCGATCGTGGCGATGGTGGTTATCTTGACCTTGATCTGGATGACAGGTGGACATCGAGCCCCGGTGATGCAGACCGTCGGCCCGGTGATGCCCACGGCCATCTTCACCGAACCGTTTCGATATCAGATTCTTGTATTGACCTTGTTTTTACCTGCATTGTTGACCATTCAACGGCTTGGGCTTCGGTTGGTTCTTCGTGCAATGCGCCGTCGGGGACGCAACACACGACATGTGGCGGTCCTTGGAGTCGGGCGATTGGGACAGATCGCTGCGCGGACACTGGAACGCAATGCGTGGACCGGGCTTCGCGTTGCGTATTTCATCAGCCATCACGAACAGACGAACCGAACCGAGTGCATTGGCAAGTCGATTCTTGGTGGAACGCGAGAGCTTGAAGCGATTTTGGAGAAGCATCCGGTCGATGCGGTGTACTTGGCGTTGCCCAATGCGATGTCGCCTCAGTTGCCTCAGTTGCTTCAACGGCTTGAGCGGTTTGCCGTCGATGTTCGATTGATTCCCGATGTGCGTCTCAAGTATTTGCCTCAGTCGATGGCGGTCTCTGAACTTGAGGGGATGCCGATTTTGAGTTATCGAGAGAGCCCGCTTTCTGGGGTTGGTGGGGTGCTCAAGCGGGGGATTGATATTGTGGGGGCGTTGGTTGGGATTGTGGTGTTTTTGCCGGTATTTTTGATTGCTGGGGCGTGTGTCAAGTTGAGTTCCAAGGGGCCTGTGATCTTTCGGCAGAAGCGGGTGAGTTTGGCGGGCGATACTTTTTGGATCTACAAGTTCCGAACCATGGCCAATGGACCCGTCGTCGATGATGCGACTTGGACTGAACAGGATGACCCAAGGATCACCAAGATCGGTGGTTGGCTGCGGAAGACGAGTCTCGATGAGATTCCGCAGTTGTTCAATGTGTTGATTGGGGAGATGTCGCTGGTTGGGCCTCGTCCTGAGCGTCCTGAGTTGATCGATCAGTTCAGGGAGGATTGGCGCGGCTATATGATCCGTCAGCATGTCAAGGCGGGAATGACCGGGTGGGCACAGGTCAACGGGCTCCGAGGCAACACCAGTCTCCGCAAACGGCTTCAGTACGACCTGTTCTACATTCGGCATTGGTCAATACTGTTCGATCTGCGTATTTTGATGATGACCCTGACCAAGGGGTTTGTTCACAAAAACGCATACTAACGAAACCCAAATACGAAAGAAAAGTGATTGATTTTGTACCAATCTGGGCCCAAAGGGTTGCGAAGTTTGGATGAAATCAGTATAAATGGGGCAAGGGCATTGAGGCGATTCGTGTGGAATCGCCCAAATCATCCGTGTCGCTTCACAGAAAAATGCCGATTTGGGGGTCTCGTTCGGAACATTCCGGGCCAGGCCGCGAATAGAAGAGCAAGGACAACGACACACCGCGCCAGATGAGGCGTGCAAGAAACACCCAGGATTGACGATCGGCATGAACGCCGAACCCGTGAATCTGCGAACAGACGGAGGTCGTCGTGGTAAGACGAAACGCAACACAACACGCAACACAACACACAGCTCGGAAGAGTGCATTTACGCTGATTGAACTTTTGGTGGTGATTGCGATCATCGCGTTGTTGATCGGCATTCTCTTGCCCGCACTGGGTCAGGCCCGTCGATCAGCGATGAATGTCGTTGCCCAGGCCAACGCCCGCTCGCTCAACACGGGCGCGGCCAACTATGCCGGTGACTCCAAAGACGCCATCTTCAGTTTCACATGGCGCAAAGGCGAGGAGCATATCAACTTGGCCAATGGGAAATACAAATCCTCTCCAACAGACCAGCAAGCGGCGTCTCGACAAGCCCAGAATATTCTTCAACGGGCAACCGGGCGAATCAAAGGCAAGGGCAAAATATTGAGCCCAAATAGTCGTCTCGTGCATCGTCGGTATTCGCATCTCGTGCTTCTCGACTACCTGACTGATCGTCAGCCCGAGCCAATCGCGGCTTCCCCGTTCGATAAAAATCAGATTCGGTGGCAGGAAGAATTGCCAGCTACTACAGATGAATATATAGAATCTGGGGTTCCCTATGCTGCCAGTGGCAATTTAGAACCTGGATACGACACAGGCACATGGGGTCAAAATCAAATCAGACAACTTTGGCCGTTTGCTTCAAGCTACCAGATGGTTCCCGCTGCGTGGAATACCGATGGGATCAATGGGGCTCCAACTTATATACCTATTGATAGCACGCCGCACCTCTTTCAAGGTGGACAAGGGATTCCACTCGGTCGTCGGAAAATGACCCAGGTCGCTCACCCGTCTGGCAAGGTCATGATGTTTGAAGAGTTTGATCGGTTCTCTGATCCCAGCAACGGACTCTACTTCGCGTATCCTGAGGCCAAGGTCAATCTCGCGTTCTTCGATGGTTCAGTCCGTCAAGAAAACTCTGGAGATGCCAACCCCGGTTGGAATCCGGCTGCACCAAACACCCCGTGGCTTCAAAAATATGTACCACTTGATACCTTCCCACTTCCAAAGAATGGCTTGGGTGATCAGACACGCTACTGTACACGATTCCGCTGGACTCGCTATGGTCTTCAAGGCATCGACTACGGCGGCCAAGATGTTGGTACACGGAATGTCGAAGCCCTCCTCAATGTGGACTGTGTAGAACAGTAAAACGAAGACAAGATTCAAAACTTCCTCAAGGCCCCACCGTGTATCGGTGGGGCTTTTTTTTGATCGAGTCTCAGGGGGTTTGGGGGTGTGGTGTGTGGATCAGCGGCGTGGTGCCATCAGCAGCGTGGGTTGTGTGGGTGGTGTGTGAGTGGGATTGTTCAATGAAAAACGCCCGCCAGAGGATTTGGCGGGCGGTGCAGTTGAGTGAGGAATGCAAGTTCTTGATGGGCTGGGGCTGTTTTTTTTTGGAGGGGGTTTGGGGGGCTTATGGCCCTTGGCGTTTGTAGCGGCGGAGACGGGCGAGGTTGGTTTCGATCTCTTGTTCCCAGTATTCGACATCAATCGCGTCTTCGTATCCATCGACAATGGAAGGCATGGCCATGGACTCGGCTTGCCTCATGATGCGCTTGTACATGCCCAAGTTCTTCTTGAGACTCTGCATCGCAGCTCCGCGGATCGATATTCGGGTGGTGGAGTTGTAGTCATTGATATTGGACTGGAAGGAACTGAGGGTGGAGTCCAAGCGTTTCTGGAGGACTTTGGATTTCTTGTTGTCTCGCTTTGCGATGGTGTGCCCGATATCGCCTACCGAGTCCCATTTTTCAAATCCGCGAATTCTGGCGAACTCTTCGAGTGATTTGCCTTCGGTCATGGCATCGACGATGCCGTATTTGATGGCCTTTTTGGCGGTGAGCGTGAGGACTGAGTTTGGGCCATCGATGGTTTCGTAGTTGCTGGGGATGCCATGGGTGGTGTCTGAGAAGACCCATTCGTCGTTGTCGTCTTTGTAGGCATACACAGCGGCTTCTGAGAGGATCATGGCACGGACGAGGTAGCCGGAGTGTCCATTGGCATCGGCGGTGCTTTCGAGCTTGGCCGACATGATGGAGTTCATCTTGAGATCGACCTCGGCAGACCCTGTACTGTTGGTGGTGTACCCGACGGCACCCCCAAAGTCTGAGCCCGGAGCCATGGTGATGGTGTCACAGTTGAAAGCAGGCCAAATCGAGGCACTGATGGCCGATTCGATCAGCATGTGCATTTTGAGCTCGCCTCGGTATTCTTTCATAATGGCGACCATGTCATTGGCACACCAGAGGGCTCCGCCGCCTGAGTTGATGCGGAAGACGACATCGGTGACGCCATTTTCTGTAGCCCATTTGAGGGAGTTGGCGACGGTGAGGGGGTAGAGTTCTTTGCCGAAGGTGCCTTTGAGGGGCACTTCCATGAGGAGTTTGTACCCTTCTCGTTTGAGTGGGGTGGTGGTGTCGTCATTGTCATTGCCGATACCGCTGCTGATGGAGGGGGTTTTGGGTTTTTTGGGGGTGATGGAGGGGGTGTCGGTGGTTGAGGCGTTGACTGGGCCTCGGGTGGTGGATCGGACATCGCGTGCGCTGAGGGTCATGCGTGTTTTGATGCCATGGACGACGGTTTCGATGACGATTTCGCGTCGATTTTCGGAGATGATGGTGCCTTCGTAGGTGGTGCCGTCGCGGAGGACGACGGTATCGCTGAGTGCTGCACTGGAGAGCCACGCCAAGGTTGCTCCGGCTGCGATGGCAATGGTCATTGATTTACTGATTCTTCGCTTTGATTTCATATTGAGTCCTTTGCCATCATATTGTTCATTTCCTAACAACAGTGTACCAAACTTGTGTGCATTTGCCAAGACCCTATTTCGTGGAGTCTATTATTTATAGTGAAAACTATGGCGAAAAAAGCGTATCAAGTCATTGTGGTTGGGGGTGGGCATGCCGGGGTTGAGGCCGCGTGGGCGGCTGCGAATCGACTTGGTGTACCCAATTCCGTGGCTTTGGTTTCACTGGATGCCTCAAAAATCGGGGTAATGAGCTGTAATCCGGCCATTGGGGGACTTGCCAAGGGGCAACTGGTTCGTGAAATTGATGCCATGGGGGGTCTGATGGGGCTCGCAGCCGATG
This sequence comes from Phycisphaerales bacterium, assembly GCA_026982035.1. Classification (GTDB taxonomy): domain Bacteria; phylum Planctomycetota; class Phycisphaerae; order Phycisphaerales; family UBA1924; genus UBA1924. The sequence goes on from JALSHW010000263.1 coordinate 10,629, forward strand.
CGACGGGGATTCAGTTCAAACTGCTCAACACCTCCAAAGGGGCGGCGGTTCATGGACCCCGTTGTCAATCGGACAAGATCGCCTATACCAGAGCCGTCCAAGCGATGATTGGGGCCCGCTCAGAAATCGACATTGTCGAAGGGGGCGTTGAACGGCTGTTGACGACGAGCACCGAAGATGGCCTGTGCATTCAGGGTGTTGCCATTGCCACGCCTCAGGGGGAGCAGATCGAACTCATGGCTTCCGCTGTGATCTTGACCACAGGCACCTTCATGCGTGGGATCATGCACAGGGGCACAGAAACCACTCCAGGCGGCCGAGCGGGTGAAGAACCCGCCAATCCGATCTCAGCGGCGTTGACCGAACTGGGCTTTGAACTCGGACGGCTCAAGACCGGCACGCCGCCTCGGCTTGCACTTGAATCGATCGATTGGGATTCATTGCCCGTCCAAGAAGGCGATGAGTCGCCGATGCCTTTTTCGGAGCTTTCTCGGGAGGGATGGCGTGTTGGTGAGATTGGTTGCCATGCGTTTCCGTTGATCGAACAACTGTCTTGCCGGCAGACCCATACTGGGCCTGGGTCGCATGATGCGATTCGGGCGAATCTGGATCGGGCTCCGATTTTTACGGGGCAGATCGGATCGGCTGGGCCTCGGTATTGCCCGAGCATCGAGGACAAGGTGGTGCGGTTTGCCGAGCGTGAGCAGCATGGGGTGTATCTCGAACCCGAATCGCATGAAACCAACTGGGTGTATTGCAATGGCATTTCGACGAGTTTGCCTGAGGATGTGCAGGAGACGATTGTTCGTTCGATGCCTGGCTGTGAGCGGGCCGAGATTTTGATGTATGGGTATGCGGTTGAATACGACATGGTGCGTCCGCACCAGATGTATGTCACTGGGCAGAGTCGATCGGTGTCTGGATTCTTTCTTGCCGGTCAGATCAACGGGACCAGTGGGTATGAAGAGGCGGCCGCTCAGGGATTGGTCGCGGGAATCAACGCGGCGATGCATGCTCAAGGAGCGGGTGAGTTCTCATTGGATCGTTCGCAGGGCTACATCGGGGTGTTGATGGATGATTTGGTGACCAAGACGCCACGGGAGCCGTACCGGATGTTTACGAGCCGGGCGGAGTATCGACTGTTGCTTCGGTCGGACAATGCCCCGGATCGTTTGACACCACTGGCTGTAGAGTTGGGATTGTTGGATCATCACGGTCTTGGATTGCAGCGAAAAATGAATTTTGCTCGGCGTTCCAAGATCATCGAGCATGGACGACGGTTGATGGAAACGACTGTTGATGGAGAGAAAAAGGTTCACGATCGTGTACTCGAAGCGGCTTACAGCGTCGATGATCTTCGTCGAGCCATTGAGCCGGAGTTGGTTCAATTTATGGGCGAGGTGGATATTGGGATCTATTTGACTTTGCATGCTCACAGACGGTATGAGCCGTATGTCAAGAGGCAGGTGATCGAGATCCGCAGACACAGCGAGATGGAACACAAGCCGATCCCGGAATGGATCGACTACGACTCGATGGATGCGCTCCGCAATGAAGCCAGATCGGCATTGGGAAAATATCGTCCAACAACCTTCGGCCAAGCATCTCGGCTCGAAGGGCTGACTCCAGCGGATTTGACGCTGTTGAGCGTGCTGGTCAAGCGGGCTCAATTGGCAGAGCGGCAAAAAAACAGGACAGTCCAAGTGGATTGAGCCAGGTGGATTGAGCCAGGTGGATTGAGTTATCCGCCGAGCATGCGGAGTTCGTCGCGGAGGATGGCGGCAAGTTCGAAGTTTTCAGAGACGATTGCCGCTTCAAGCCGTTGTTTGAGTTCGGCTTTTTGGCTGACGGGGAGTTTAGGTACAAGCCCATCGCGCATTTCGCGAAGCATCTCGACTTCTCCGGCTTCATCAAACTGGTCTTCTTGCCCGGTTGATTCATAATAGAGTTTGAGGGCTTCGATCCCTTCGTCGATCGCATTAACCGCGGCTTTGTTTTCTTCGTATTTGAGCGCATGGCTCGCCAGGGCTCTGGCACGCATCATCATGACATATGGACGATGGCTCTCCATCGCGATTTGATCGTCTTCGTCGATGGCATAGTCACGGAAGAGATCAAGCACACGCAGATTCCGAGATGTGTCGCGTGCGACGCTCTCAAAATCTTCAAG
>JALSHW010000264.1 GCA_026982035.1 Phycisphaerales bacterium
ATCCGGCTCAGAAGAAGGGGTATTCGGGGACGGCGATTTGGTCGCGGGATGGGCTCAAAGAAGAAGGGCGTGGGGCTGGGGAAGAAGATGTTGAAGGTCGGGTGATTGTGGGGCGGGTGGGGAAGGTGCGGGTGGTGTCGGTGTATTTGCCTTCGGGTTCGTCGGGTGAGATTCGGCAGGCGGAGAAGGATCGGTGGTTGGGGTTCTTTATGGAGTGGGCTGAGCCGATGTTGAAGTCGAAGATTCCGACGGTGATTGGAGGGGATTTGAATATTGCGCATACGGAGCGGGATATTTTTTATGCCAAGGGAAATGCCAAGTCGTCGGGATTTTTGCCTCATGAACGGCGGTGGATGGGGGAGATGATTGAGATGGGGTGGAGTGATGTGGTGCGGGAGGTGAGCGGGGATGTGGATGGGCCTTATTCTTGGTGGTCGAATCGGGGGCAGGCGCGGGCCTTGGATCGGGGGTGGCGGATTGACTATCTGCTGATGAACAAGGCGGCTCGGGGGCGGCTGACGGGGTGTTTTGTGGATCGGGAGAGTGGGTTATCGGTGTCGGATCATGCGATGGTGGTGGCGGACTTGGATGTGTAGGCCGAGAGTCGGGGTTTTTACCTGTTAATCTGGGGATTTGGGATAAAAAAGTCTTGTGAATTGGGTTTTTGGGGCTTGTGTTGGGTTTCTGGGGGTAGTACAGTAGAGGTCGTGTTTTACGCCGTGTTCTCAATTTGTTTGAGGCATGGGACTTTTTTGAGAGAAGAGAACATAGAGAACATAGGGAGACAGAGATGAGAAACTTACTGATGGCTGCGGCTATCGCTTCGTTGGCTGGTGCTGCAAGCGCTGAAATTTATAGTGATCCAACCGGTGATATTAATACTGGAACCTTTGGTGGGTTCCCGCACCTTGACATTACTCAGGTTGAGATAACCAACGATGCCAACTTCCTGTACATTGACATCTCCGTCGCTGGCGATATTGATGCGACGAACTGGGGCAAGTACCTGGTTGGGTTTGATATGGGATCTGGAACAACCAGCACCTCTGGTGGCTGGGGTCGCAACATTACTTGGGGCGGCGGGATCGACTACTTTATTGGTGGTTGGGCTGACGAAGGTGGTTCAAGCGTTGGTGCTGAACTCCGTAACTTCGATGGCTCTGTATGGAATGTGATCGACGCAACTTATGCTGCCGGTACTGACATCATGGGTTCGGATGTTGACCACGCTGCTGGCGTGCAGAGCTACATCGTTTCGCTCGCAGCCCTTGGGCTGAGCGTCGGTGATACCTTTGGCTTTGATGTCGCAACCACCGGCGGTGGTGGTGGTGATCCAGGCGTTGATATGTTGAGCTTGGCTGGCGAAGCGACTCCAGACTGGGGCACTGGCTCCACTTCGGGTACTTTCCTGAACTACACCGTTGTTCCGACTCCGTCTTCAATGGCGTTGCTTGGTCTTGGTGGTTTGGTTGCTGGACGCCGTCGTCGCTGATTTGTCTTTGACGAACTGTCGAATACAGACAGAATGTAAGCGGGGCTGGATTGATATCCAGCCCTGTTTTTTTATGGGGGTCGTACCTGATTCTGATTGATAAAAAGAAACGGGCTGGAAGCCCGTTCTACCAAGAATACATGAGTTATCAAGCACGATTTAGGGGCAGCCGGCTCCGAAGGCGGTGAGGAAAGCGGAGACATCGAGGAAGTTGTAGTTGCCGTCGGGTTCGAAGTCTGCGACTGGGTCTTGGTTGCCAAAGGCGGTGAGGAAGGCGGAAACATCGAGGAAGTTGAGATCGCCTTCGCCGGTGAGGTCTGCGGGGCAGAAGAGGCCACCGATGATGACGGTTTCGGTGACGATGTTGGTGGTGCCCGATTCTTCGATGGCGACCATGGTGATTTTATGGAGGCCGTCACTGAGGGGGCCGTCAAAGGTGTGTCGGTATTCAAAGCGGTCGTAGGGGATGACTTGTGAGTTGGAGTCGATCAGGGTGAGTGGGTCGGTGCCGTTGGGGACATCGAGGAGGAGGTGGAGTTTGCTGGTGGTGCGATCGAGGGCTCGGACGATGAACTGTGGTTGATTCTCTTCGAGGGTTTGTCCCGCTTGGTCAAGTGAGATTTGTGGGGGAAGGCGGTCGATGTAGACGACTTTTCGGACCTCGCGGAAGATGGGGGTGGTGCCTGGGTCGCGTTTTCGAAAGGCGATGACGCTGAGGTAGTGCATGCCTTCGTCCATTGTGGTGGCGTCGATGACCTGACGGTAGAGCCCAAAGGAGTTTCCTGAGTTATAGAGCGGGCTATTGACGGTGAGGAATTGTTCGTAGCCGGCGAGCCCTAGGGCGGCGGGGGAGATGTCTGGAGCACCGTTGCCGTTCCAGTCGCGGGTGCGGTCGTCCCATGTGAACATGGCGTTGTCGTCGGTGTTTGGATCGAGTGGATCGCTTTGGGTGGTTTGGAGACGGATTTCAAAGGTGTCATCATTGATGACGGAGATTTCAGCGAGGCGTTGGATCCAGTCTGGGAAGTTGGTGGGGTCTGGGTTGATGGTGCCGTCTTGTCCGATGAAGGTGACGGTGGCTTCTGGGAGGGCTTCGGCGTAGATGACATAGCCCTTGCCATGGGTTCCTGCTGTGGAGGTGTTGTTTGGGATTTTGAGTGTGACTGAGCCGGCGACTCCGACGGTGATGATTTCGGGGATGTCGCCGTTGGGATCGACGATTGGGTCTGCGGCGTTTCCAGTCATTTCGTGGAGGCGTGTGCCTTGGGGGTAGGAGGAGAAGACGGTGACGGTCTGGAAACCGGCGTCGAAGCGGTCGTTGACGGCGGTGATGGAGTTTGCTTGGCCGTTGAAGGCGCGTTGGAAGACCATGATGTCGTTGAGATTTGAGTTGAGTTGGAAATATTGTCCGAAGCCGACCTGGTTGCGGATTTGGACGAGGGTGGTCATGGTGTCGTCGAGTTGTTGGTTGACTGGATCCCAGCCGAGTGCGATGGGGACGCCTTCGCGTGGGTAGAAGCCGCTGGAGCGGGCGATGATTCCTCGACCGTTGTGATAGACGATGGCACGGCCTGGGCGCATGAGCATGTAGGCGTGCATGGGGTAGCCCTGTTGTTTGGCGGTTGGGAATGGTGGGAGTGAACTTCCGGTGCCTACGGTGCCGTTGTCGTGGGAGAAGACATGGTTGACGCCCATTGAGCCGTTGATGATTCCATCGTCGGCGAAGTCGAGGTGTCCTGAATCTACATTGGAGTTGATGCTTCCCCATGTTCCAAGGCCATTGGCGTTGAGGAGGTCGCGGAGGCGGGCGGCGCCTTGGATGTCGAGAGAGCCTCTGTTTGCAAAGGGGTCTTTTCGGATTTGGTTGTTGAGCATGTCGAAGTTGCCGCTGATATTTTCGCCGAAGGTGAATGGGTTGACGGAGGTGCCGTCGGGGCGGATGCGGAGGTTGTGAATGGCGGCGTCGAAGAATCCATCCCAGAACCAACTTGGAGTGTGTTTGTGGGCATCGAGGCGGAAGCCGTCGACGCCTTGTACTTGGATCATCCATTGTGCCCATCGCATGAGGAGGCCTGTGCCGTTGTCTGTGACGGGATCGCCTGCGAGGGGGTTGTCGGTGTTGTATGGGTATCGGGTGAAAGTGAGTTGGCCTGGATTTCTGCTGGTGCCTGGGTTGTTGATGGTTTGGCCTGGGAGTGCTTGGTCTGTGTAGAAGCGAGCGTTGTTGGTGTCTGGGAGATTCCAGACGGTGCCTGCGGGGATGTTTTGAGGGTCGCCTGGGGTGACTGGGTGGCGGATGAATTGGTAGTTTGATTCTTGGGAGATATCGACGAGGGCGACGAGATCGCCATTGAAGAGGTGGTAGTTTGGGCCGCCGGGATTTTCGGATTGGAGGTAGCCCTGGGCGTTTCCATTGTGGAAGTCGCCCCAGTTGTCTGTTGGGAGTTTGTTGCGGGGCGGATCTTCTCGTGGGATCCAGAAGCCGGGGTAGCCGCCTTGGGCGAGGAAGGCGTCTGAGGTGGTTCTGCCGCCGTTGTGGTTGAAGATGCCGTCGATATAGACTTCAGCACCGGCTCGCTGGAGTTCGTTGACCATGGCTTGGAAGGTGGCTTCGGTGCCGTAGCTTGTGCGGGCTCTGGAGGGGGAGAATGTGAAGAGGGGTGGTTTTCCCAGGTCAAAGCGGTCGAAGGGGTCATAGCCGACAGAAGCGAAGGAGGCCTTGGAGGGTGGCGGGAGCCAGAGTGCGTCATAGCCAGCGAGGAAGAGGTCTGGGGTGCGGCGTTCGATGTCATCCCACTCTGTTTCGAACCATTGGAGGTAGTTGAGTTTATTTTGAGCTTGTGCCGAGTGGGTGGCGATGGCGGTGGTGGCGATCAGGGCACCGAGAAGGATTGCTGAGGGGCTTGGAATGGAGATGGATGACATGGATGTCCTTTCGGGGAACTCGTCAATTTGTTTGGTGTACTGACTCTAAAACGAGTCGTATTTTGTTTGGATGCACAGACTTCTTGATTATGGTCTATTTTGGTCTGATTGTGAACTGAAATTTTGGTAGTTTGTCAATGTTTTTGACGGATTTTCCAGCACGAAAGGCGTCCGAGAAGTATGGTGGTGGGGCAGATATTTTTCTTGTGCGCGGAGCATAAGTCTGTACGCCTACGAATTGAGGTTATCGCGTGAAAAAGTCGTCGTTTAGCGTGTTTTTTGTGATTATGGGTCTTTCGTTTGGGTTTGTTGGGCAGGCCATTGCTCAGGTTGCTCAGGTGATTGGAGAGCGGATTGTTCGGTTTGATCGTTCGCATGAGGCCAGGCATGAGCGGAAACCGTCGTTTGCATTGCAGCATCGGTTTGAATCGTTGGGGGATGTGGGGCTTGACAAGCTTTTGACAGTGCCGGTCTATTCGATTGATCCGGAGACTGGGCGGACGGTGGCCTCGATTGCCATTGATTCGGGGACTTCGTTGTATGGGACGGGACAGGCGGCGGGGCCTTTGCTTCGCAATGGGTTTGTGACTGAAACTTGGAACTTTGATGCTTTTGGATATGGGCTTGGAGATCCGAATCTGTACACCTCGCATCCTTGGGTGCTTGCGGTTCGTGAAGATGGGTCTGCTTTTGGGGTGCTGGCTGACACGACCTATCGGTGTGAGATTGATTTACGGGACGGGATTACTTTTCGGGCTGAGGGTGGTGATTTTGCGGTGATTGTGATTGAAGGGAATTCGCCTCAGGAAGTGATGATGGGGCTTGGGACACTGACGGGGACGATTGCGATGCCTCCCAAGTGGGCGGTGGGGTATCACCAGTGCCGGTATTCGTACAACCCGGAATCACGGGTTCGGGAAGTGGTGACGGAGTTCCGGAATCGGAAGTTGCCCGCCGATGTGATCTGGATGGATATTGATTACATGGATGAGTATCGGGTGTTTACCTTTGATGAGGAGCAGTTTCCTGATCCCAAGGGGCTCAACGACTGGCTTGACACGATGGGGTTCTCGAATGTCTGGATGATTGATCCGGGTGTCAAGGATGAAGATGGGTACTTTGTTTCGGATTCGGGCGATGCCCATGACGCTTGGGTCAAGGATAAGGATGGGAATGTCTACAACGGCAATGTGTGGCCTGGGGTGTGTGTGTTCCCGGATTATTTGAATAAGGATGTTCGGAAGTGGTGGGCGGGGTTGTATGAAGAATTCATGGCGTACAACATTGATGGGGTGTGGAATGACATGAATGAGCCGGCGGTGTTCAATGTGGAATCCAAGACGATGCCTGAGAGCAATATCCACCGGGCTGATCCTGAACTTGGTGGAACCGACACCCATGCACGGTATCACAATGTGTATGGGATGCAGATGATTCGTGCGTCGCGTGAAGGGGTGATGGCGACGAATCCTGACAAGCGGCCGTTCTTGCTTTCGCGGGCCAACTTTATTGGTGGGCAGCGGTATGGGGCGACCTGGACTGGGGATAACAGCGCCAACTGGGCGCATTTGGATATGTCGATTCCGATGTCGATCAACTTGAGTTTGTCGGGTCAGCCGTTTGTTGGGCCTGATATTGGTGGGTTTGCCTACAACGGGGATGGGGAGTTGTTTCAGCGGTGGATGGGGTTCGGAACGCTGTTCCCGTTCTCGCGTGGGCATACGGCCAAGGGAAATATTGATAAGGAACCCTGGTCGTTTGGCCAGGAAGTGGAAGATACCAGCAGGCGTGCACTTGAGCGGCGGTATCGGTTGATGCCTTATATTTATACGCTTTTCCGTGAGTCGTCCAAGACCGGGATGCCGATCGCTCGGCCTACTTTCTTTGCGGATCCTGCTGATCCAGCGTTGCGGTCGGAGGATGATTCGTTCTTGTTGGGGGCGGATTTGTTGATCGTCACCAAGGCGACGCCTGAGGGGGATCGGGTTTCGGTGATGCCGCGGGCTGTCGATGGTGTTGAGTGGGCGGAGTTTGATTTTCCTGACTTTGATTCAGGGCGGGATTCAAAGGATGAGCATTTGCCTCGGTTGTTTATTCGGCCTGGGGCGATTATGCCTTCGGCGCCGGTGACGCAGTACTTTGGTGACCGTCCTGACTCACGCGATGAGTTGACACTGATTGTGCATCTTGATGGGCGCGGGATTGCTCAGGGGATTATGTATGAGGATGAAGGGGAGGGCTTTGGCTACTTGATGGGTGAACACCTGACGACGGCGTTTTATGCTGAGGAAACACAGAGCGAAGTGGTGGTGTTTGTCCGCGCGATTGGAGGGAGTATGTCGTATCCTGAACGGGTGATTGATGCACGGGTGATTGGTTCGGATAAGCCCGTTCGGGTGATCGTTCGGTAAAGAAAGATTGTTCGGGAAAGAAGGAAGTGGTGGTCTGTTGATTTTTGCCTTTGCTCAAGTTGCTTGAGCAAAGGTTTTTTCTTGTGTTGCCAAGGTGAGGATATTGGTTTGGGTCATTTGGTCTTCGGTGAGTTGGCCTTTGATTTGGCCGTCGCCCATGACGAGGATTCGGTCGGAGAGGGCCAGGAGTTCGGGCATTTCTGAGGAGACCAAGAGGATGGCGAGGCCGTCGTCGGCGGCGTGGCGGATGAGTTTGTAGATTTCGGATTTGGTGCCGACATCGATGCCTCGGGTGGGTTCGTCGAGGAGGAGGACTTTGGTGTTTTCGGTCATCCAGCGGGCGATGAGGAGTTTTTGTTGGTTGCCTCCGGAGAGTTCGCCTGGGGTGGTTTGGGAGAGGGAGGCGGTTTTGATTTGGAAGCGGTTGATTCGTTTGGCGACGGCGTCGAGTTCTGTGGCGCGGTCGCGGATGCCCAGGGGATTGGCCATGGTGTGCATAACTGGGGCGAGGATGTTTTCGTCGATGCCGAGGTTGAAGAAGAGGCCTTGGATGCGGCGGTCTTCAGGGACATAGCCGAGTCCGGCGGCCATTGCGGTGCGGATGCCTTTGCCGAGGATTTGGGTGTTGTCGATGGTGACGGAGCCCTTGGCGCGGGTGTCGATGTTGAAGATGGCGTCGAAGAGTTCGGAACGACCTGCGCCGACGAGGCCTCCGATGCCGAGGACTTCGCCGGGGTGGAGGTCGAGGTTGCAATCGTCGAGTTTGCCTGGGGAAGAGATGTTGCGGACTTTGAGGATGGGTTCGGCTGAGAGATCGACTGGGTGGTCGGCGGTGCCGATTTGGGTTTTGAGGGCTTGGGTTTCGATTGATTGGCTGGAGGATTGGTTGGTGTTGTCGGATTTATTTTTGAGGGCTTCGATGCGTCGGCCGATCATTTGTTCGACGAGGGTGGGTTCGTCGATTTTGGAGACGATATTGGTGGCGACGAACTTGCCGTCGCGGAGAATGGTGACGCGGTCGCAGCAGGTGAAGATTTCGCTCATGCGGTGGGAGACATAGATGATGGTGAGGCCTTGGGAGGCGAGGTCGCGGGTGATGTCCATGAGGATGGACGCTTCGGAGATTGAGAGAGAGGATGTGGGTTCGTCGAGGACGATGACTTTGGCGATCATGGAGCCATCGGGGTTTTTGTCGAGGGAGGCGGCGATCTGGCAGATTTGGCGTCGGCCTGGGGAGAGGTAGCCGAGGGGTTTGGAGACATCAATATCGGGATCGAGTTGGTGGACCAGGGCGGCGGCTCGGCGTTTCATCTCGGCGAAATCGACGGTCATGCCTTTGGTGGGGATGTCGTGGAGGCAGAGGTTTTCTGCGACGGAGAGGTTTGGGCATTGGGCGAGTTCTTGGTGGACGATTCGGATGCCGGCGTGGAATGCGTCGTCGAGGGAGCCGGGGATGAGTTTGCGGCCGTTGATGACGACGGTGCCTGTGTTTTGTGCGTGGAGGCCTGCGAGGATTTTGCCAAGGGTGGATTTGCCTGCGCCGTTTTCGCCCATGAGGGCGTGAACCTCTCCGGGATAGAAGGAGACGGTGACATCGTCGAGTGCTTGGGTGATGCCGAAGCGTTTGGAGATGTTGGTGGCGATCAGGTTGGGGGTGGGATCAGACATTCCTAAAGATCAATCTTCGCCGAGCCAGAGTTTCCAACCCTTGGCGAACTCTTCGGCGTCTTCTGATGTGACAATGTCAAAATCGGCATAGACCATGGAGGATGCGGGGCTGCGGTCGAAGTGGAGTTTGTCGACGATCATCTCGACGGATTTTTCGCCCCAGCCGAAGTAAGGTTGTCCGACGAGGACTTGGACTTGGCCTTTCATGGCGTATTCGAGTGGGAGTGGGAGGGGATCCATGGAGACGATTTTGGCGTTTTCGTAGATGCCGTCGAGTGCGTTGTCGGTGTAGAGGGGCCAGCCGCCGACGAGTGCCCAGCCGGTGATGTCTGGGTTTGCGGTTTGGACTTGCTGCATTTTGGCGGCGGCTTCGGTTGCGGTTTCGGGCATGAAGGAGTAGACCATTGGGGTCTCGATGCCTTCGTACTCGGCGGCTTGTTCGACGACGCCGTTGACTCGGGCTTGGAGGTTTGTGGCGGCGGGGTTGCCGGTGAGGACGGCGACTTTGCCCTGGTTGCCCATGACCTTGGCGAGTTGGCGCATGACTTCTTTGCCGGCTTGGAAGTCGTCTACGCCGTAGTAGGCCATGCGTCCGGAGTCTGGTGCATCGGAGTCGAAGGTGACGACGATGACGCCTTTGTCGACGGCGGCTTTGAGGGCGTTGGTCAGGAGGTTGGCGTCGGTGCAGGAGATGGCGATGCCGTCGACACCTGAGGCGACGAGTTGTTCGACATACTGGGCTTGGAGTTGGGCATCTTCCATGGACGGGGTTTGCCAGAGGATTTCGACGGTGGCGCCGTCGAGTTCTTCGGTAAGGCGATTGCCTGCTGCGAAGGCGCCGTTTTTGGCGGCGAGGAAGACTGGGTTGGAGTTGCTTTTGGCGATGACGCCGATTTTGTAGGTGATTTCGTCGTGGGCGTGATCGCCGTGATCGTCATGATCGCCGTGGTCATTGTTTTCGCTGTGGTCGTGGCCGTGATCGTCGGTGGCGGCTTTTTCGGAATCGGTGCTGCCTGAGCAACCGACCAGAGCGAGGGCGGACATGGAAAGGAGTGAGAGGAATGTGTTTTGGATTCGCATGATTGCTCCGGTTCGTGTGATTAGGCCCTGCGGGCTTGGATTCTTTGTTTGGTTTGATCGATGACCACCGCGATGATGATGGCGGCGCCCATGACGATTTGATTATAACTGGTATCGACCGAGAAGATAATCAGGGTGTTGTTGATGAGTTGGATGATGATGGCTCCGAGGACGGCTCCGATGACGGTGCCTCGGCCTCCCATGAGGGAGGCGCCGCCGATGACGGTGGCGGCGATGACTTGGAGTTCGTAGGCGTTGCCAGCGTTGGTTTCGGCGGCTCCGTAGTAGCCCAGGTAGATGCAGGCCGAGAGGCCGCAGAGGGCACCGGTGATGGTGTAGACGAGGATTTTGACTTTTTTGACGGGGATACCGGCGTATTTGGCGGCGGTTTCATTGCCGCCGATGGCGAAAACGCGGCGACCAAAGACGGTTTTTGAGAGGACGAACCAGCCGGCGATGGCGGTGAGGATCATGATGATGACGAGTACGGGGTAGACGCCGTAGAACTCGGCTTTGAAGAATCCTGTGGTGAAGGAGGTTGGGAAGCCGCCGATGGATTGTGTGCCGAAGAGTCCTTGTGGGATGACGACGGTGAGGCCTCGGAGGATGGCCATCATGCCCAGGGTGATGACAAATGGGTGGACGCTGAGTCCTTCGCTCATGGCGCCGTTGGCAAAGCCGCAGATTGTGCCGACGGTCATGCAGGTGAGCAGGGCAAGGGGGACGGCGATGTACCATCCGGTTTCGGGGGGGAGGTTGGTGAGGACCATCGCGCCGACGATGGCGCAGAGGCCATAGATGGAGCCGACGGAGAGGTCAATGCCTGCGAGGATGATGACGCCGGTCATGCCGACGGCGATGATGGCGAAGAAGCTCGCGTTGGTGGCGATGAGGACGAGGTTTGATTTGTTGAAGAAGCGGTTGACGGAGCGGACCTGGATGAGTGTGCGGTCCGCTGAGTCGTAGCGTTCGATGGTGTTGGAGGAGTATTCGGTGGTTTGGCCGTCGAGGGTGACGCGGTAGCCGGCGATTTTGTTTGCGGCGAGGAATTCGTGTTCGTTGCCTTGGGTGTCGAGGCGGACGATGGTGGCGTTTTCGTGGAGTTTGATGAGGGTTTTTTGTTTGATTGGCGGTGTGAGGACGCCGTAGAGGGAGAGGAGTGCCATGATGAGGATGATGACAAGGACCAATCCGGACTCTTGGTGTGCCAGGAGCCGTTTGAGGAGTGGGGGATTGGGATTTTTTGGTGGAGCGTTTTTCGCTTTGGTCACGGGTCGCCTCGATCAATCGTCATGGTCGTGGTGAGGGAGGGTTGTTTTATGTGTTGAGTGGATCAGTCCATTGTGCGGACATAGCGGCTTCGGCCTGGTTTGTAGAGATTCATGCTGAGGCCTTCGGATTTTATTTCGTTTCGGAGTTCCTCGGAAAGACCATTGGCGTTTGGATCGGCGAAGAAAGTTCGTTGTGGATTTTTGGTGATAAACTCAACATGACCATCCGTGAAGGCGAAAAAACCACCTTCATCGCCATGGTTGTCGATTTCAGCGTACCCAGTTATCTTGTTGTATTTCACATCATCAAGCACCGATTGGGTTTCTTGACCTGGTTGATCCGATTGCCAGTTGTATCCATACCACGCATTGAGTGCAATGTCATTGGTGTTGGTTTCGTCGCCGAAGAAGGGGATTGAGTATGGGAGTCCGGGTTCGTCTAGGCGAAGGCCAGCGATGTAGATGTAGCTGATGTTGTATCCGATGACTTGATTTACAGACCCGGCAGGTTCTGGGACTTTATCAATCCGGTCAGAATCGCTGTATCGATCGTTATCAGCAAAGGGACGAGGGAAATAACTGTCAGCGTTGTCGCGGGCACAGAGAAGGGCTTCAAAGGCGTCCATGTACCCTTCCATCACAGGGGTTTTTTTGCCGTTTGGGTAGGCCCCGAATCCGCCAATCATCGAACCGACATATCCGACATCGCCTGTTGTTGGGGCAGGGCCTCCGTCCCAGGTGGCGTCGCCGATCTGCATTAGTGAGAAGAATCCGGCGAGCCCACCAGCACCTGACTGTTTTCGGATCACGGTGTCACGGTCTGGATAGGGTTGAGATCGATTTTCTGTGGGAATCATTGGGAGCCAGCCCTTATTGTCATCGCCATACATGGTCATGGCTTGGGCAATTGTTCGATTGCTGACTTGGCATTTGATGTCTTGTGCTGATTGTCGTGCTTTGCCGAGTGCTGGGAGGAGGATTCCTATGAGCAGGGCGATGATGGCGATGACGACCAGGAGTTCGATGAGGGTGAATGCCTGTTGCCGGCGGGTGGGGTGCATTTGGTGGTGTCCTTGTTTGAGCGAGCGGCTTTGATGTTCAGCGTGGTGTTGGCTGATGGTGTATGGTTCAGTTCTGCAAAAATGAGGGCAATTCAAAAATAGCCCTTTGTTTCCAACCGCGACTTTACTGGATCAAATCCCTTGCGTCAACAGGTAATGGCCATGTCTGCAAATCAGTTTTCAATTTCTTCAACTTATTCCACACTGTGGCGGGTGATTTTGGCCGGGATGTGGCTGATCTGGGTGGTGGAATGCCCGGCCAATACTGGTTCAGGATTGATGGTTGATCGGGAGGGGAAAGCCCAAGAGGGCTTGAAAACAGGGGATTCTGTGCGATTGGGGCCTCGATTTGGGCCTCAATGGGCTCGGGGGATGGTGTGGTATCAGGTGTTCCCGGAGCGGTTTGCCAATGGGAATCCGGGGAATGATCCTGAGCAGCGGGGGAGTACGACGGTTTTATGGGACCAGCCCTTTGATGAGCCGACGATTGAGGAGATTGAACGGGCGTGGATGCTCTCGGCTGGGGAACCGACGCGGTATGGGTATGACCCAGGGCGAGCCGGGGGGGCGATTGCCAATGTGATCTATCAACGGCGATATGGAGGGGATTTACAAGGGCTTTTGGCCCGGCTTGATGATTTGCAGGCGTTGGGGGTGGGGGGGATCTACCTGTGTCCGGTGTTTACTTCGACCTCGCTGCATAAATATGACGCGGCGGATCATCGGCATATTGACCCGACGCTTGGGCATCCTGG
>JALSHW010000265.1 GCA_026982035.1 Phycisphaerales bacterium
CCCACCCCCCCCAAACCCCTGATGCCCCTGATGCCGCTGCAGGTGCAGCGGATTCGGGCGGCGATTCTGGTGCTGAAGAGGCGGTCGAGGAGGCCTCGGCGATTGCTGATGATGTTGCGGCGCAGGCCGATGAGGGGGCGGATATGACCGATGACGAAGCGGCGGCCTTGGCTGCGGCGATGTCGGCGATCAAACAAGTCAATGACGGCACGGCTGTGGCGGGAGCCACGACCGACGCGGCGACCGGCGCGGGGACAGAAATCGGGGCAGATGAAGGGGCGGCGTTTGAGCCGCCCGAGTTGGATGACGGAGAGGTGTCCGGTGATCGGAGCGATTTGGATTTGCTCTCTGATGTGCAGATGAATGTCCGGATTGAACTGGGGCGGACGCGGATGTTTGTTGAAGATGTGCTTCGGCTTGGTGATGGGGCGGTGGTTGAGTTGGACAAGCTTGCTGGGGATCCGGTGGATGTGTATGTCAATGACCGGAAGGTTGCGCGGGGTGAGGTGTTGGTGCTCAATGATAATTTCTGTGTGCGGATCAGCGAGATTCTTGATGTTCGTGAAAGCGGTTGATTGGTAGGCGATGGTGTGATGTGTTCTGGGCGGAGGATCCGCTCGTGAGAAAGGCCAGGATGGCGACATGTGGACAGCGGCTCGGGTGCTTCGTGGCATCTTCTTGATAATCTCGGTGACGACGCAATCGGCGATGGCTCAGTTGGGGCCTTGGGGAGATGTAGAAGCAGAGGCGGCGCCTGCTTCGACAGAAAAGGTTGTTGAAACACAGCCGGTCGTGGAAACACTTGAAAATACGGCTTCTGGTTCAGTTGTTCAAGAGCCAACCGCTCCAGACAGTGGGTCGATTCCGCTTGGGTTGCCTCGGGAGCGTTCGGTGGATCAGCCGTTGGGCGGGACTGATGAGGTGACGACGCCTTTGAAGTTGGGCAAGGAGTTTGTGCGGACGGTTGCGACGCTTGCCGGGGTGTTGATGCTGATCTTTGCGTTGGCGCATGTGTACAAGCGGATCGCCCGGACCAAGGGTGGGCTCAGTGGGCAGATCGGAGCGGGGGGGCGTGCACCGGCGGGGCTTGTTGAGGTGCTGGGGCGGTATCCGATTTCTTCAGGCATGACGCTGGTGGTGTTGCGGTTTGATTGCAAGGTGTTGTTGCTTTCCCATGCTGGAGGCGGGCGTGGTGGACGGAAGGGGTTTGGCGGGGCGGGGAGTATGCAGACGCTGTGTGAGGTGGGGGACGCTGAGGATGTGGCGTCGATTCTTGGGAAGGTTCGGGATGAGTCGGGTGATTCGATCGCGGCGTCGTTTGAGCGAACGCTTCAGGAGGCGGGCAATGCGACGGATCAGGAGATTGCCAAGGCGATGTATCAGCCATCGCCCGGTGTGCATGTTCAAAAACCTCGAAGGATCGCGCCGGGGTTTGTGACCAATGACGAGGGGGATCGGCTGGAGTTGACTTCACTCAATGACTCGCCGGCCGCTTCGCAGGTGTTGCGTCGTCGACTCGGTGCGATGCGGAGGGGTCGCTGAGCTATGGCGAGGATGTACACCATTGTGATTGTGTTGCTGATGGGTTTGTTTGGCTCAAGTGCTTTGGCTCAGCTTGGGCCAAGTGTCCATGAGTCTTCGAGCGATGCTTTTAATCCGCTCAGGATGCTCGAAGAGGCCGGGACGGCGATCAACTCGGCGGGTTCGTTGGGCTCTGGAATCCAAGGCGGTTCGATGACGCCAACGGGTGGTGAGCCGGAGCAATCGGGGCTGTCGGTGACGCTCAATATCATGTTGTTGTTGACGGTGG
>JALSHW010000266.1 GCA_026982035.1 Phycisphaerales bacterium
CATCACCAAGACCCCCGCCCTTCTTGATCCCCACCTTATTCTTCTGTGCCCGCTCACGCATACGGCGAACCTCCGGAGTCTCCTCCTTCACCACCGCCTCATCACGACCCCCACGACCGCCACCTCTCCCACGCCCACCACCAGATGATTCCTGCTGTGGCCGATCCTTGAGTTGCTTGATCGACAACGAAATCTTGTGATCCTCAGCATTGACACTCAACACCTTCACCTGCACAACCTCACCTTCCTGAACCACATCGCTCACAGCGTTCACACGCCGCCACTCAAGTTCAGAAATATGCACCAACCCCTCAACCCCAGGAGCAACCTCAACAAACGCACCAAAGTCCATCACCTTGGTCACCTTGCCCGTGATCTCAGCCCCTTCAACAACCTCAGAAGCCACCGCCGTAAACGGATCCGCCTGCAACTGCTTCATCCCAAGCCCAATCCGATTCGCATCCCAATCAAGCTTCAAAATCTGCACACTGACCTTCTGCCCCTCTTGGACAAACCGCTCAATGTTCTTGGCACCATGATTCACCCGCTCATGCGTCAAATCATTGATATGAATCAACCCATCAACCCCACCAAGATCAACAAACGCACCAAAGTCCATTATCTTCCGCACAGTCCCCTCAAGCGTATCGCCAACCTTGAGCGATTCCTTCAGCGTCGCCATCGCCCCCTCACGCTCCTTCATCAAAATCTCACGCCGAGAACAAATAATGTTCCCCGCACCACGCCGATCAATCTTCTGAATCGTACAAGTAATCCTCTCCCCAACATACACACCCAAATCCGCAATGTGATTCAAATCAACCTGCGACGCAGGCATAAACGCCCGATGAGACGCCACCTCAAGCTCAAGCCCACCCTTATTGGTCCCGCTCACCCGCGCCTCAACAACCTGCCCAACCTGCAACATCTCCCAGTCGGCCTTCTGCACAGAACCAGGCAACACACAAATATACAACGACTCCCCAGCATCAAACCGCTGCACCACCACCTCAAGCTGATCCCCAGCAGTGGGCTTGTTCTCCTTGAACTGCATCACATCAACAACCCCAAGCTCCTTAGGCCCAAACTCAATAAACACATCCGTCGCCCCCACAGAAACCACCGTCCCCGTCCGATGCTCCCGACCACCCTTAACCTCCCGAGGCCCACGAATCTTCCCAGGCACCTTGGCACCACCAAGCTCAGACAAATCAGCCATCGCCGCCTCGATCTCCGCCTCAGTTTCCGCATCAAGCTTGGCCTCTCCCGGAGTCACCGTCACCGCTTCAGGCGCAGGTGCTGGTGCTGGTGCAGATACGGGTGCCGGTACAGGCGAAGGCACCGACACATTCGTCGTCTCGGTCGTGGGTTCAGATGCCGCATTCGCTGCTGGGTTCGGTGTCTCGGTCATGGTTGTAAAATCCTGGGTGGTCGTGGAAAGGTAAACATTTCAGTAAAAACTATACGAAAAAAGAACGAAACAACAGCGTTAGGACAACGCCGCCGGCTCGGCCGCCCCAAGCGACAAAGAAATCGCCTCGACAATCCGCCCAGCCGTCCGCACATTGACAAACCCCGCCTCAGCATCAATCGCCGGCCGCTCCCCCGTACGCACCGCATCAAGAAACGCCTCAATCTCTTTGACAATCGGCTCCCCATCATCAATCGTCAAAGGCTCAATATTAATCAACTCCGTCCAATCCAAATCAGACAAATCCTGCCCACTGCTCAGCTGCTCCCGCACCTCACGCATCTGAATCTCATTGGCCGTCTTCCGAATCATCATCCCCGTCTTGGCAGCATAA
>JALSHW010000267.1 GCA_026982035.1 Phycisphaerales bacterium
CCTCCGCTGATCATGTTCTCTTTGCTCATGTCTTCCATTGGCAAAGCAGGCTTGTCTGTATTCACCGCAATCCGCTCCGCTTTCTTCCCCGTGAACTCCTCCCAACGCTGGACGATCACATCGCAGTACGCTGGGTCGATCTCCATGAGGTAGGCGTGGCGATCCGTCTGCTCGCAGGCGATGAGGGTTGAACCGCTGCCGCCGAAAAGGTCGAGGACGCGTTCGCCCGGGCGTGATGAGTACTGAATCGCCCGCACCGCCAACTCAACGGGCTTCTCCGTCAGATGCACCATCGATTGCGGGTTGACCTTCTTGACATGCCAGAGGTCGGTGGCGTTGGTCGGTCCGAAGAACTTGTGCCCGGCTCCCTCACGCCAGCCGTAGAAGCAGATCTCGAATGCGCCCATGAAGTCCTTGCGGGTCAGCACCGGGTGTTGTTTGTCCCACACGATGCCCTGACTGAAGTACAGGCCGTTGGCCGCCAGCGGAGCCGGGTAGTTGCCGAGGTTGGCATAGCCGCCCCAGATGTAGAACGATCCGCCCGGCTTGAGCACGCGGGCGATGTTGCCGAACCACGCGAGCAGCATCTCGTCGAACGCCTCGTCGGTGACGAAGTCGTTTTCAAGCGGCCGGTCCTTGGCCCGCATCTTGTTGTGCGTCGCCTTGGCCTTCTCGGGATGGCGGGCGAGGTCGAACTTCTGGTGGTGCTTCTTCTCTGGCGCAGCAAACGACGAGTTGCCCGCCGCGATGGCGTTGTTCGATCGCGGCTCGACTTTCACATTGTACGGCGGATCGGTATTGACCATGTCGATCGACACACCATCAAGCAACCGATCGAGGTCAGCCGCACTCGATGAATCGCCACAGAGCAGCCGATGGTCGCCGAGCACCCACAGGTCACCGGGCTTGGTGATCGGTTCGTCCGGCGGCTCGGGCACATCATCAGGATCGGTCAGCCCCGCCGACACGCCTTCCTCGCCGGCCATCAATCGAACCAGGTCATCCTCATCGAACCCCAGCAGCGACCAATCGATCCCCGCATCCTGCAACTCAGCGATCTCGATCGGCAGCAGGTCCATGTCCCAAGTCGCCAACTCGCCGGTCTTGTTGTCAGCGATGCGGTACGCCCGAATCTGCTCGGGCGTCAGGTCCGTCGCCACATGCACCGGCACCCGCTTGAGCTCAAGCATCTGGGCGGCCTTGTACCGCGTGTGCCCACAGACGATGACACCCGCCTCATCAACCACGATGGGTTGGCGGAATCCGAACTGCCTTATCGACTCAGCCACCGCCTCGACCGCCTCATCGTTCTGGCGTGGATTGCTCTCGTAGGGTGTGATCTCGACGATGTTCTTCTGGACGACTTTCATGGTATCTGCCTCCGTGCGTTTGGTGTGAACCGAGGCCAACCGTGGCCCCGGATTGGTGTATCAGTTGGTTCGTTGGTCGCCCCGACGGCGTACCTCGTTGGGCCGTGTGGCCAAAGGGCGGAGAATCCGACGGGTGGTGCAACTCCGGCGAGCAACGCCACACGGGCGACCCTCGTGGCCCGGTGGCGGGATTCCAAAACCGGACCGGACACCTGAAAGAAAGTGTGTCTATACCCGCTGCTGTTCCCGCGGGCATCGACAAAAAAGCATCGTCCGGGAGTACCTACGCCCGGCCGGTCGCCTCGCCCCTCATCTGCGAACTTCGAACTGCGCGCACCAACTGCAATCGCGCGCGCAGTTAGTTCGGGTGTGGCGGCCAACTGGCCGCACACACCCCGGGGGGGTATGGGGGG
>JALSHW010000268.1 GCA_026982035.1 Phycisphaerales bacterium
TTTCGGCACGCCTCCGACGCTTGGTTCGTGGACATCGTGGTCTGCGACGGTTGATGCGACGAGTGGTTGGAGATTGATGGATTCTGTTTCGAACAGTACATTGACTGCGACGATGGCGAGCGAAGCTGAGATTATGGCTGTGCTTGGTGATTTGCAGGGGTTGTATATTCGTGGGGAGTACACCGATGGGGAGGATCAGGCGGCTCTTGACAATGTATCGTTTGTGCCGAGTCCTGGTGCGTTGTCGTTGATGGCCATTGGGGGGTTGATTGCTGGAAGGCGTCGGCGTTTGTAAGAGATGATTGCGAGACGGCTTTGGTATGTGGCCGCTCGATTTATATATGCCACGGTTTGGAGTGATCTGAGCCGTGGTTTTTTTGAAGCCATGAGCCCGGCTTGAGGGGGGTATTTTGTTCCCAATGATGTGGGGAACTCCGATATTTTTTTAGACGATGGAATCTTCAGATTTTTGCACAATCCAGTTTGGTTCTGAGACCTGAGGCGTGAGTCCAGTGGTTTGGCAGAATTTTCGTACTGCTTGTTCTACACCGGGCCACATGGGCGACCAGTCATCGCCGGCCATAATTCCGCCGGGAGTCAGCAAGGGCCACCAGGCACGAATGTCTGTTGTGACATCATCTTCGTCGTGTCCTGCGTCGATGAATACGAAATTTGGACGAAGCCCTTTGCGACCGAACCATTTTGCGGCGGTGGTGCTTGTATTTGGTAGCGGAACAACGATCTCGTCAACTTGAGCATGAAGGATACTGGTCATCCAGTGTTCATAAAGGCGTGGGAAGCCGTTTTCCAGTAGAGGGCACAAGTCCCATGCGGGGCTGGGTGGATTTGTAAAGTGTTCGATTGAGCCGAGCCAGGTGTCAACACACACCAGGCATGAGTCAGGTCGGGCTTCTCGCATTGCTTGGGCCAGCACGATTGAAGTTGCCCCCTTCCAGGATCCAACTTCGACGGCCAATACTGGCTTGAGTTTGTTGAGAAGTACAGTGAATACATCGCGGTTTGTTGCAGCAAGGGTTGGATCGCGGCCGCCTGACTCGAATCCCTGGTATGGATTCACTTTATGGAGTGCGTTGAGGACTTGCTGGGCGACAGTTGTGGGGGTGGTCTGTGTGGAGCTCATGCTCGTGGTATCGGTCCGTTTTATTGAATGGCTACAACGCTGCTGTGTTTTTGGGAAATCAGGCAAAAACTGCTTCTATTGACCATGTAAACAGTATTGATTTGATTCAGGGGGGCATGGGGGCGATACTACTTCTACACCACCACTTTTTGGAGATTTGCGATGACGACCGACCCGTTCAATGCGACCAGTACACTTGATGTCAATGGCGAGGGATATTCCTATGTTCGGTTGGGGGCTTTGGAGGAAGCGGGGTTGGGGGATATTTCGAAGATGCCGTATTCGATTCGGGTGCTTTTGGAGGCGATGGTTCGGAATCATGATGGGTTTATTGTGACCGAGGACGATATTCGGGGGTTGGCGGGGTACAACGCGGGGGCGGTCAAATCAGTCGAGATGCCGTTTATGCCTGGGCGGGTGGTGTTGCAGGACTTTACGGGGGTGCCTTGTGTGGTTGACCTTGCCGCGATGCGCGATGCGATGAAGAATCTTGGGGGGGATCCGACAGCGATCAATCCGGCGGTGGCGTGTGATCTGGTGATTGATCACTCGGTGCAGGTGGATGACTTTGCTTCGTTTGTGGCGTTGACGATCAATGCGGACAAAGAGTTCTCGCGGAATGCTGAGCGGTAT
>JALSHW010000269.1 GCA_026982035.1 Phycisphaerales bacterium
GGGTGGACCTCCGAGGGGCGGACAGTTTGGTGGCGGTGGACGCGGTGGGTATGGTGGAAATCGCGGCGGACAATATGGCCAAAGGGACGGAGGGAACTTTGGGGGGCAGCGAGACCAACGGGAAACCAAAATTCCTGATCCACCCAAGGCCAATGTCGTCTTTAAGGATGATGCGGTATGCGTGGTAAATAAGCCAGCGGGGTTGCCGATCCGGGGAGAGGATCAGGATCACAACACGCTTCGAGAATCGGTCTGGCAACTTGCATTTGTCAGGCGGCAGAAGATGCGTCCAGCCCATGAGATTGATACTTTGGCATCGGGGGCGGTGCTGTTGGTGAGGACTCGGGACGAGACGGAGACGCCTCGGCAGATGACTCGGCCTGAGACGAACTATTTGTGCGTCGTTGAAGGGGTGTTTGATGAGGAGGTTGCCAAGTCTGGGTCGTCGATCAATGGGAAGGTTGAGGGGAGCACCAGCACGGGGGCCAATCCGGTGACGCACTTTCGGGTGTTGGAATCGGGGAATGGGTTGTCGTTGTTGCAGGTTCGGGCTCGGCCTGATTTGGATGGGCAGATTCGTCAGCATTTGGCCAAGTCTGGGCATCCGATTGTGGGGGATCATGATCTTGGGGCGGTTCGGGATGATCTGTATCGCTTGGCGATGCACGCCTTTGAAGTTCGGTATGAGGATCCGGAGACGGAGAAGGTTTCGCGGATTCGGGTGCCTGCGCCGCGGTCGTTTTGGAGCGTGATGGGGGTTGAGCCCGCGCCGATGATGGCCAGTGAGGCGGTTGATCTGCCCAAGGATGCCGAGGAAGAAGGATGGGATCGGGTCGCGGGATGGTATGACAATTTGTTGTCGGTGAAGGGATCGGATCATCATGAGAACTTGGTGCTGCCTGGGGTTGAGCGGTTGATTGGGCTTGAGCCGGGGCAGAAACTGCTTGACATTGCGTGCGGGCAGGGGCTTGTGGCTCGGCACATAATTGGAAAGCAGCCCGGAGCGACGGCGGTCGGGGTTGATCTTTCTGAGAAATTGATTGAGCGGGCCCATGGGCAGTCGCCTGAGTCGATTTCGTATGTGGTTGGGGATGCGAGGATGCTTGGGGATGTTGATCTTGGGGATGGGCCGTTTGATGCGGCGGTGTGTGTGCTTGCGTTGATGAATATTGATCGGATTGAGGAGGTGTTTGCGGGTGCGATGGCTCGGCTCAAGCCGGGGGGGAAGATGGTGAGTGTGATTATCCATCCGGCGTTCCGGAATCCTGGGGCAACGGCGTGGGGATGGATTCTCGATGAGCGAACGCGCCAGCCGGTGCAGTTTCGTCGGGTGGATCAGTACATGACGGCTCGGACGCAGGACATCGTGATGAATCCTGGGCAGGTGAGTTCGGGAGCGACGGCGATCAAGACGCAGACGCATCATCGGCCGATGAGTGATTACATCAATGCGATGGCGGGGAGTGGGCTGATGATTGATGCGGTGGAGGAATGGACGAGCAAGCGGGTCAGCCAGCCGGGGCCTCGAGCCAAAGCGGAGAATACGGCTCGTGAAGAGATTCCGATGTTCATGGCGATCCGAGCGATCAAAGCCGAATAATTTTTGTTGGCAGAGTGTTTCTTGGGGTCTATCAGGCCGCTTAGAAACGATCTCAAAACCGTCAATCGTTGAAGTCTTCTGTACCAGATCAGGATGCAAGCGAGTTTGATCGAAGCGAGGCAGTTCGATGACTTCTTCGCATAACGCACCAGAATACCACGCCATT
>JALSHW010000270.1 GCA_026982035.1 Phycisphaerales bacterium
CCTACACCCGGCACTCATGAGGGGGCGTGTTTAGGTCATTTCGAGAACACGCACCTCCTCGTATCCCGTGGGCCAGACGCCTTGTTGCTGGCAGTTGTGCAACCGGCAGATCGCGGCGGCGTTCTCGAGTCGGGCCTGCTTGAGCGATGCCTGCGAGATCCGCCACACGCCGCAGCGGTACGGTTCTTTCTTTTCGATCGCGATGATGTGGATGGGCACCATCGTGCCGCCGAGCACGGTCGAGAGCACCGACTGGTAGAAGGCCATCTGGTGGACATACCCATATCGCCGGGCGTCGGCCTCGAACCATGTCAGGTCGTCACAGGTCTTGAGATCCACGATGCCGTGGTACCGATTCAACCAGTCGATCCGGATCTGGCAAGGATGGCCGCAGTACTCTGATCGGACTACCCCTTCCGCCTGCCCATCGAGAAGCAGTTGAGTGGCGGATAGATTCATGGAAACGCCCTCGGCCAGGCGACTTACAAGATCAGACTGAGATTCGGTGAGCACGGGCTTGCCTTGCTCGTTCGCCCATTCCGTGAAGGCCTTGGTGTTCGAGCCGAACGGCCTGCCCGTTCTCGGATTCACTGGCCCGCCAAATGCAAAGGCATTCTCATACTTCTCGTCCCCCTCGAGAATGCGAACATGAGCAGCGCGTCCCACGAGGTACGCACTCGAATCCTTATCTTCGATCAAACCATCGACTCGCTTGCGGTAGAGCAGAGGCGACTTGCGGAAGTCGGCGAGCAAGTGGCTTGATAGATATTCGCCACGGCGCGAGTGGTACACCTGCTCAGGCTCGGCGATCAGGCATGCAAGGTCGATCTGTGTTTCGTTTGTTTCTTCGGTCGGCATTTCAAACTCCATGAACTGACGCACGCTGTTTTCACGCTCGATGCGTCGTGCTCGTCCACTTGTTTATTTGCCGCTCGCTGTCATTTCTCGCCGCGTGAACCCGCAAACACATATGTGTGATTCGGGTTCACATGTATGTCACATGCAGAGCACATCTGCCCACGCATATGACCTTGCCCACACATCAAAACGCCTATAGCAATGACCCCGATGTAAGTTCAAGACTGTGTATATGAGGTCGAGAAAGTCTCGCCTCACCCAACTCCTCACGGACGAAAGGTTGAACGCACTATGGACGAACCAAGATACGACGGACTCATCGAACAATGGAAAGTTGAACTCGTCGAACGATGCGCACGCCGCATGGGATTCCTGGCCCATGAGATCGACGACCTCAAGCAGGAGATCGTGCTCGAACTCATTCATTTCAAGTTCGACAATTCCAAATCAAACGGCGCAAAAGAAAGCACGGTGGTTCAAGCACTCATCATGAACCAGCTCCGAAACAAACGAAGAGGATGCGCCAGGGAGTATGCCAAGATTGAACGCTACAAGCATCTGATGCCCCGCAACGCAGAATCGAGCCCATCGAAAACGCCGTGCCAACTCGATGTCCAAGACGCGTTTGATGACCTTAAACCAATCGAACGCATCGTCTGCGACCGCCTAGCCGAAGGCGACTCCGTCGAATCCATCCGTATACAAATGGGTTGTGGCTGGCACACCATCGACCGGGTCGTACGCCACCTCCGCGAGCAGTTCGGCGAGCTCGAACTCGACGGGTGGCTCGGCAAGTGAAGGCAAGCCCGAAAACATCGGTAGAAAATACGAAGATCGACAGAATCACTGCCGATCCGACTGGACTTTCCGCGCCTGAGAGCCAACCTCAGTGCGCCCCAAACACGCCACCGGAGCGTGCCCTCTCGACGGCGTGGGTCTCGGATGAACTCCTCGCGGAAACACGGGATGTCTGGTCCGAGGCCTACGGCTATGAGATCGAAGACGCAGAAGCGTTGGAGATTCTGATGAATGTGAAACGACTCGGTGAAGTACTCATGAGGGCGCAAAAGGAGATCGAACACATATGAATGTCATTGCATGGGCGCGAGTGTCGTCCAGAGAACAACGCGAGGGCTACTCGATCGACGCCCAACTCCGCGCGATGCGGGATCGAGCGGCCAAGTCCGGGTGGACCATCATCCGGGAATTCGTCGTCGCCGAATCGGCGAAGCGTGGGGCCGAGCGAGTCGCCTTCAACGAGATGGTTCGGTGGGTCAAGGCTAACGCCAAACGAGAGAAGATCAATGCGATCCTCAGCCATAAGCTCGATCGAGTCTGCCGGAACATGCGCGATGCTGTTCGCATGCAATCGCTCGAAGATGAACGAGGCGTCAAACTGGTCTTCGTCGAGAACCAGTTCGGACCCGGTGCTGCCGGGGTCTTGTCGTTCAACATGATGGCGGCTGTTGCCCAGTACTACAGCGACAACCTCCGCACCGAAGTACTCAAAGGCTTGGACGAAAAGGTCAAGCAAGGCTGGCCGACGGGTCTGGCTCCGTATGGCTATATCAATGTGAGCGATCGCGACGAGCCGGTGATCCCGGACCCCGACAAATCGAAGACCGTCATCCGCATCTACGAGCTGTACTCGAGCGGCACTTTCACATTCAAGTCATTAGCGGACAAGATGTTGCGAGAAGGCCATGTCTTCCGGGCAAGCCAACCACGATTCAACCGGACTGCCATGTCCTACATCCTCAACAACCGGTTCTACATCGGAGAACTCCACCGCAATGGGCAGGTGTACGAAGGCAAATACAGATTGCTCATCGACCGCCGAACATTCGAGACCTGCCAAGATATCCTCCACGGGAAGAACCGCCGAACCGGCAACCCCGAGATCATGCTCTCGAGCTGTGTACTCCGCTGCGAGTGCTGCGGGCATGCAATCACCGGCGAACGCATCCGGCGAAAGCTCAAGGGCGGCGGCCGAAACACCCACATCTACTACAAGTGCGGGAACAACAACCAACCCGAAGGCCACCCCAAGGTTCGGTGGAAGGAATCGGATGTCGAGGCCGCAATCATCCGCGAGTTTGAATCGTTCCGCATGCCGACACCACGGATCGCTGCATGGTTCCGCGACGCACTTTCTGCATCGTTCGAGGATGTCACCGTCGCCCAAGCACGCCAGAAGAAGTCACTGGTCAAGCGACGCTCGGAACTGACCAACATGCAGGACCGCCTTCTGAACGGCTATCTGGCGGGCACGATCGACGAGGCCGTCTACAACGCCAAGTCCGCCGACCTGAAACGCCAGGCAGAAGAGGTCGAACGCTCACTCGACGAAGCCGACAACTTCGAACCCGCCCAAGCCCAAGCCGCGTTGGCCGTCTTCGATTTCAGCCAGAACTTGGTCGATATCTGGCGCGGTTCGAACTTTGCCGTTCGGCGGGAGATTCTCGACTGCGTAAGTTCGAACCGTACCTTGAGCCCCGTAAGTCTCGCCCTGACAAAGAGAAAGCCCTTCGACATTCTTGCCGAAGGGCCGGTTTTGAAGAAAAGTCGGGGTGAGAGGATTTGAACCTCCGACCTTCTGACCCCCAGTCAGATGCGCTAACCAAGCTGCGCTACACCCCGGATTGGCTTGTCTCCAAGCCGGATTGAAGCATAGCACCCAAAGCCATCCTTGACCGCCAACCAACCTATCCTTGTGCATGACAATCCCGCCCACCGCCCCATCTGTCCTGATTCGTGCCGCCCGTGTGATTGATCCCGCCTCAGGCATGGACCAAATCGCTGATATTGCCATTGCCGCTGGTTCCATCGAGGCCATTGGGTCGGATATGGACACCATTGGCTATGACCGAGTGATTGAGGGGGAGGGCATGATCCTTTCGCCTGGACTGATCGACCCGCATGTGCATCTGCGTGAGCCCGGACAGATGCATAAAGAGGATATTGAATCGGGGACCAACGCCGCTGTGACGGGTGGATTTACAACGGTGTGTTGCATGCCCAACACTTCGCCAGCGTTGGACTCGCCTGAGATGATCGAGTTTGTGCGGTCGCGGGCCGAGCAGGTTGGGCATTGCCGGGTATTCAGCGTCGCGGCCGCAACCCAAGGCCGCAAAGGTCAACGGCTCGCCGAGATTGGCCTCTGCCTTGATGCTGGGGCCGTCGGGTATTCAGACGATGGCGATGTGATCGAATCGGCGTCCATGATGAAATCAGTCCTCCAAGCGGTCAAGACGACGGGCAAGTGCTTCATGCAGCATTGCCAGGAACTGACCCTCACCAGCGGCGCGGTCATGCACGCCGGAACAGTCTCGGCCAAACTTGGCCACAAAGGCTGGCCACGCGAAGCAGAAGAAATCATCATCGAACGCGACATTCGACTCAATAAATCCATTGGCTGCCACTACCACATCCAGCACATGTCCTCAGGCAACTCCGTCGAAATCGTCGCCCGCGCCCAGCGCGAGGGCATCCCCGTCACATGCGAGGCCTCCCCCCACCACTTGCTGCTGACCCATGAAGCCATCGAAACCCAAGGCACCATGGCCAAGATGAACCCGCCACTCCGCGAACAATCCGACATCGACGCCCTCAAACAAGGGATCGCCGACGGAATCATCACGATCCTGGCAACCGACCACGCGCCCCATACCAATGATGAGAAACGCGACACGCTGGCGGGGGCGCCGTTTGGGATCATCGGGCTGGAGTCGGCTCTGGGCCTGTACCACAAGGCCCTCGTCGAAACCGGAATCATCGACTGGCCCAAATTGATTGAGTTGTTGACGATCAATCCCGCTCGTTTGTGCGGGCTTGATTCGATGGGGCTTGGGTCGATCACCGTTGGGGGCCCAGCGGATTTGACGCTGATTGACCCGGATTGCTCGTGGACGCTTGGGGAATCTGATCTGGTGGGCAAGAGCCAGAACACGCCGTTCCTTGGGTGGACGATGGGGACGCGATCGGTGATGACGATTGTTGGTGGGGATATCCGCAATGAGCGGGCATTCTCATCGGTCCATTGAGAGACTGCCGACTGGGGCGTGCCCTAGAATCGCCGATCAGAACAGCCAAGGGAATTGACCCTTGAACACACCTTTGAATGGAGTCAACACATGAGCGTCAAAATCGGAATTAACGGGTTCGGTCGCATCGGTCGCCTGGTCCATCGCATCGCCGCAAACACCCCAGGCATCGAAGTCGTTGCAATCAATGATCTCGTCCCTGCCGACAATCTTGCCTACCTGCTCAAATATGACACCATGCACGGGCGTTTCCTGATCGACGGCAAACCCGCCGACATCTCCACAACCGATGATTCAATCACCGTCAACGGATCAGTCGCCAAAACGACCGCAGAACGCGACCCCGCAAAACTCGCATGGGGCGATATGGGCGTGGACTATGTCCTCGAATCCACCGGATTCTTCACCGCTCGCGATGATGCACAACTCCATATCGACAACAACGGTTGCAAACGGGTCCTCCTCTCAGCACCAACCAAAACCCCCGACACCGTCCCCACCTTCGTTCACCGCGTCAACTGTGGCAAATACAACCCAGACACCGACACCATCCTCTCCAACGCCAGTTGCACCACCAACTGCCTGGCACCGATCACCAAAGTCATCATGGACAACTTCGGCATGATCGAAGGCCTCATGACCACCATCCACGCCGCCACCGCAACCCAACCGACGCAGGACGGGCCATCCAAAAAGGATTGGCGCGGCGGACGCAACGCCTACATGAACATCATCCCATCATCAACCGGAGCCGCCAAAGCCGTGGGACTGTGCCTGCCAGACACCGTTGGTAAACTGACGGGCATGGCGTTCCGCGTGCCCACAGCCGATGTCTCCTGCGTGGACCTGACCTTCCGCACAGAGAAGGCGACTTCGCTCAAAGAAATCAACGCCGCGATGAAGGCGGCTTCTGAGGGCCCAATGAAGGGCGTCCTGGCCTACACCGAAGAAGCGGTGGTTTCAGCGGACTTTATTGGTGATCCACATTCTTCAATCTACGACGCGACGGCCGGCCTTGAACTCAACAGCAACTTCTTCAAGATCGTCTCGTGGTACGATAACGAAGCGGGCTACGCCCACCGCTGCATCGATATGCTCAAGATGATGGGCGAGAAGGACGGGCTCTAAAAAGACGGGCTCTAAAAGAGTCGAATATCATTGAAAATCTGAGCCGTCCGCATCGTTGCGGGCGGCTTTTTCATATGCCCTCCCTACCCTTGCTCCATGCGATACAAATGGACAATCTTGCGGGCTTCACGGTTTCTCCTCGATGGCGGCGGCATGTTTGGGGTCATCCCCCGCGTGGTCTGGTCCAAGTCCATCCAAACCGATGACAAAGGCCGAATCGAACTGATGCACAACTGTGTTCTCCTCGAATCCGAAAAACCCGACCCAATCACGAAAAAACCCCGCCGCTACCTCATCGAAGCGGGCACCGGCGACAAACTCAACGAAAAAATGTCATCCATCTTCGGACTCGATGGACGGACGGTGGAATCTGAGGTCATTGCCGCAGGTGTTGATCCGGCCGACATCGAAGCCACCATCGTCTCCCACCTCCACTTCGACCACGCCGGAGGGCTCACCCGTCGCTGCCGAGAAAGCGAAGAACCCGATTGGACCGCCACCAAACCCGGCGCCGCTTCGGGCGACTCCAACGATGTCAAGTTCACCTTCCCCAACGCCGAACTCATCGTCCAACGCCGAGAATGGGTCGATGCTCGAAACAACGATTCGGTGATGACCAAGACCTATTACCGCGACCATATCCTCCCGTTTGAAGACGACCGGATGCCCTTGAGCGACGGCCGACCTCGGCTTCGGCTCATCGACTCGCCCCGCGCCTTCCCGCTCAACCGCAAACCCTCCAAAGGCGAACTCCCCAAAGCACCAATCCAAGAACGCATGACCGAGGTGTTGCCTGGCATCCGAACCTTCCTCGTACCCGGGCATACCTGGGGCCAACAAGCCATCCAGTTCGAGGACACCACCGGACGGATCATCGTCTTTACCCCTGATGTGATGCCGACACATTATCATGTCGGGCAGGCGTATTCATTGGCGTACGATGTGGAGCCGTTTACTTCGATGGTGACCAAAAACTGGTTCCTTGCAGATGCCGCCAAACTGGACTGGACGCTGCTTCTGGATCATGAGCCCGGCAATCCGCTTTATAAGGTCAAGAACAACGAATCGGACTGGTACGAACTGGTCGAACAGACCGTCTAACCCCCGGCTGACCCGCATTGTCTGATCTATAATCCACCAAGCCCATGACCACCGACACGACACCCGCCATCCCCGAACCCACCTCTGAGCCCAACACGCCAACAGAGCACTCGGCCAAGAAAACCGAAAGCGTGGCCGCCGACACCCCCAACGATTCGGGACAAGCCACCAACACGAAAAAACCCAAAAAACCAAAACGATCATTCTTAGAAAGAGCCGAAGCGTTCTTTGAAAAACTCTCGATGCGGAACAATTTTTGGAACCGCGTCTGTTCGATGATCTGGTTGCCCTACGCCTTCCGTTCAGGCATCACCATGCAGTCGGATGCGAGCACCTACCGGGCAACCCTCCCCTTCCGTCGGTTCAATAAGAACTGGTACAACGCCATGGCCGGCGCGGCCTTGCTGGGCAACTCCGAAATCGCAGGCGGCAACTATGTCTTCTCCGTCTGTGGCGGCGACTACACCGTCGTCTGCAAACACCTCGAATACAAATTCCTCCGTCCATGTCACGGCCCGGCCGAATACCGCATGACCCCACTCGACGACCTCCACGCTCTGGTCGCAACAGGCAAAGAGTTCAACATCGCGGTGCGGATGGATATTGTCCAGGTGTTGGTGCCTCTGAGCAAAAAGAAGATGGCCGATGAAGTCGATGATCCAAACGCCAAGCCCACCAAACCCAAGCGGGTTGGGCGATGCACCGCGACCTTCCATGTGACACCCAAATCACAACACAAAGCCAAAAAACTCCGCGGAACCAAGCAAGCATGAGCGAGCAATCGCCACATGGACCTACGCATCTGACCACCAATCCAATACTTTGGGGGGCCTACCTCGCATGCTCATGGACATGGTGCATCGGAATGTTCTTCCCGATCCTGCTGCTGCGTGACTTTGGATGGGTCGGGGTCATCGCCTTTGCCATTCCCAACATCATCGGAGCGGCGGCGATGGGCTGGGTACTCCGCTCACGCGAGAGTTCTATCCGATTCGCAGAAAGACACACCAACGCCCTGTGGTGGTTCTCGACGATCACCATCGGCTTCCATATTTTCTGGATCATCTGGCTGACTTCATTTATCCGCGAGGCGTTGGCGATGCCCGACGAATACCTCTTTGGTGCCGGGGCCATTGCCATCGCATTCGCTCTGTCAACCAGACGATTCATCCAAGTCGGCAAGGCCCCGCAACTGGCGATGCTCCTTTGGGCTCTCAGTGCTGCGGTGCTGGTGGCCATGCTCGTCCGCCCTGAACCCCAATCCGCCCTCGACGCCCTGGTCCAAGCACCCAGAACCAGTTCCGGGGTGGAATGGTTTATCCCCGTGTCGATCTTCGGCTTCTTACTGTGCCCATATCTGGACATCACCTTCCACCACGCTCGCCAAAACCTGCCAACCCAACGCGCTGGCCGAATCGGTTTCACCATCGGATTCGGCGTGTTCTTCGCATTGATGATCCTGCTCACAGTTCGCTATGCAGGCGTCATTGAAGCGGGAATGCAAGGAACAACATTATCAAACACCCTCTTGCCCCCTTGGCTCGCCGCCGGGGTGCTGACGCATCTGTTGTGCCAATGGATCTTCACCGTCCGAGTGCATCTTAACCGGATGGCAACGCTCAAACCCCACCGACTGCTCGGCCAACAAACACTCTTCCTCGTCGCACTGATCTCCGGACTTGCTGGCTTTGCGGCCCCAAAGATCGCCGACTACGCCGGGCTCAGTGCCGGGGAAATCGGCTACCGAGGATTCATGTCCTTCTACGGCTTGGTGTTCCCGGCCTATGTCCTCTACCGGGTCATCCGCGCCCATTCAACCGAGATTCCGCTGCAACGCTGGATGATGTGGCTGGCCATCGGCGTGGCGATGCCCATGTTCTGGATGGGATTTATCGAACGACAATCCATCTGGCTTGGACCTGGTATGGTGATTGTGATCTGCGGCGCTTTTGTTCTCAAAGGCAAGCAAGACTCGACGATTCAAGTGTGATCACACTTTGAGGCCTTGATTGGTTGCCACGATTCGGGCGTTGCGGTGCATCATCTCAAGTTTGGCGCGTTTCATGGCTGAGCCAGTAAAGGCGGCACGCCGATCGTCTTCGGTCCAGCCCAGCACTTCAAGCAGATCAAATCGATCGCGGGCCGATTCATAGATGGGATTGATCGGAAGAGCATCGGGCTTTGGTGAGTTGTGGGGGCAGACCTCTTGGCAGATGTCACAGCCATAGATCCAATCGCCGATCTTGGATGCCAACTCAGGATCAATCTCGCTGCGATGTTCAATCGTCAGATACGAAATACACCGACGGGCATCGACCGAGTACGGCGTAATCGCGTCGGTCGGGCAGGCATCAATGCAGCGGGTGCATGAGCCGCAGTGATCTGGTTCTTGGTGTTGTGATTTGGGGGTGGTCAAGTCGAGGGTGGTGACGATGCCTCCCAGAAGCATGTACGACCCGGCTTTGGGGTGAATCAAGAGTGTGTGTTTGCCCGTCCACCCAAGCCCTGCCCGCTGGGAAAGCTCGCGCTCCAAAACCGGGGCGGTGTCAACAAAGACTTTGAACTCGGCCTCGGGGTGCTCGATGCGGAGTTGATCGGCCAGGGCCATCAGCCGTTTCTTCATGGCTTTGTGGTAGTCCTTGCCTCTGGCGTACCGAGCGATGCGGCCTTGGCCTGGCTTGATCGGTGGGTCGATGTTCTCGCGCCGGCTCGCATACACATCGGCGACCATCAAAACCGATCGGGCATCGTCGATGAGTTGGGCGGGGTTGTTTCGGAGTTGGGTGTTCCGATCCATCCAGTCCATTTGGCCATGCTTGTGGTCATGGAGCCATTGGGTCAGGGCATCTTTGTGGGCCGAGGGTTCGACGCTTGCGATCCCCGCCAGTGCAAAGCCCGATGCCAAAGCCCGGTCGATGAGTGGTATTGATTGGGAATCGTCCACCCTGTACTTTATGCGTTGGTGCAGCAGCAAGCTGAGCCACAGGCCACTTCATCGGCTTGCATCCACGCATAGAGCGCGTCGCTGGCGTGCTTGAGGACGGCGCGTGGATCACGCCCATCTTCAGGAACCCAGATTTTGGGGTATTTGTAGACGACCCATCCACCGAAGCCCATCTCATCGAGTTTGCCCACAACATGACGGCATGGAAGCACGCCATCGCCCAGCATCGTGGGGTTGTGCTCATCATCGACATCACTGAGCGTGACGATGTGCAGGTGATCCTTGAGCAGTCCGATGCCCTCGACGGGACATTCGCCCGCGAGTTTGGCGGCTTGAATGTTGTAGGACACGCCGAGCCATTGACTCGGGTAGGCCTCGATGAGTTCGAGGAGATCCGAAGCGCGGGCAAAGGTGCCGCCATTTTCGATGAGCAAGAGGGTGTCGGTATTGCGTGCGGTTTGGGCGGCAAGTTGGAGGCGTTCTCCGACTCGACGAATGCCCCAGGCGCGGGGTTCGATGGCGGGGAGTTGGTAGCCATAGACGCGAACATGGTGGATGCCCGCTTTGGTGGCAAAGTCCACGAATGCTTTGGCATCGGAGACGCCTTCTTCTTCGTTGACAAAGACATGGCCAATGACGGGGGGGAAGATCGGTTTATCGAAACGAACACCAGTTGCCAGCGATACAGGGGTCAGCCCGGCGTGGTCGAACTTGGCTCGGACCGCCGCCGGTTCAAGTTGTATCGGGTCGCAGAGCATTGGCGATTCTGGCTCACGGAATGAACGCATCTCCAGCCCAAGATAGCCCAGGTCGTTGGCGGTGTCGATGGCTTGGTCGAGCGTCCATCCAGGGCACACAGTTGTCGAATAGGCGATCTTCATATCAGCTTCCTTTCCGGTGGGTCAGACCAGTGAGTGTATCGCATATCGACCCACAGAGCGACCTTGACCGGGCTACTTCAACGGTTCTTGTGACCCTGGGAGTACAATTGAAAAATCTGACCCCACTCCCAGTTCAGAGTGGAGCTCCAACGAGCCGCCATGGGCTTCGGCAATACGCCGTGCTGTGGAGAGCCCAAGCCCAGACCCCGCAGTTCGAGTGGTAAAATACGGATGGAAGATGCGGGCTTGATCTTCAGGAGCAATCCCCGGCCCAGTGTCAATCACATGAATCGACATCGACGAATCTGGATTGCTCACAACCCGAAGGATCAACTCGTTGGTCCTCTGATCATCCCTGACCTGAGAATCCTTCATCGCATTGATAGCGTTGATCATAAGATTCAAAATCGCTTGCTTGATGTGGTTGGAGTCGATATTCACAATCAACGGCCCTGGAGCGGGATTGAGCCGAATCTGGACGCCGCTGGATTGGGCTTGGACATGATAAAAATCACCCAGTTGCTCGATGATGTCATTGAGATCAGTCGGCCGAAGATCAAGATGCAGTTCACCTGCGTACTGAAGAAAGTCTTCCAGAATCCCTCGAAGACGCTCGGTTTCATTGCGAAGCGCACCGATCCGGCGGATCATCCGACCCTTGTCGTGTTGGTCAATATCGAGATCTTCGACGGCTTCGCCGAGGAGTTGGGCATTGAGCCCGATCGTGGAAAGCGGATTCTTGATCTCGTGGGCAAGCCCGGAAGTCATCGAACCAATCTCAGCAAGCCGTTCTGCCGATTGGGCACGCCTCTGAGAAACCTTTGCCCGAGCAGCAGCCCGTGAAACCGCAACACGCGCAACCATCGCCGATGCCAAAGCACCAACGACCATCCCGAGAACAATCCAGATCAGAGCCATTCCAACAGCATAGAACCCCATCGAGTCCAACAGGACAACTAACTATGACAGAACCTCGATGACAGAACCTCGATGGATCAAAGTTTGGAAAACTACCGGCGAGGTGTACGCGAATAAGTCCGTTTGTTGACCACGACTTCAGGAGCATTGTCTGGATCTGAATCCGGATCTGAATCAGGTTTGGAATCAGAGTCATCCGAGTCGTTCGATTTAGGGGTATCCAATGGGACAACTTTGGTTGCTCGCCATCCCTTGTCACCATTTTCAGCGCTGTAGATCACCGGGGAACCATCGGCCAAGA
>JALSHW010000271.1 GCA_026982035.1 Phycisphaerales bacterium
CCCGGTGTCGCTACTTCCGATGAAGGTGGTGCCTGAGTTGAGTGGGTGGGTGACGGGGGGGACGGGGATTGTGTTGGGATTGGTGTTGGTGTGGTTGTCAATCAAGTTTGCATGGGTGCGGACGGATCAAGCGGCGCGGCGAGTGTTCTTTGGGTCGATTATTCATTTGCCGGTGTATATGACGGTGTTTGTGACTGAGGCGTTGGTGCGGGGATTGGTCTTTGGAGGGGCGGGATGAAGGTCGTTGAGGTCGATCAACTGCGGGTGGTGTATCCAAATAAGGACGGAAATCGGGTTGCGCTCGATGGGGTGTCGATGGGGATTGGGCAGGAATCGGTTGCGTTGCTTGGTCCCAATGGAGCGGGGAAGTCGACGCTGATGGGGGTGCTTGCCGGGACGATTGCTGCTGATGAGGGGACGGTTGAGCGGACATACACGAATGGGTTGGGGGTTGTTTTTCAGACGGTGGCGATTGATGAGTTGTTGACGGTCAAGGAGAACTTGCAGTTGGCTGGGGCATTGCATGGGATGAAACGGGATTCGATTGGATCGGCGATGGAATCGGTGGTGACAAAACTCGATCTGACGGATCGGTTGAATCAACAAGTTCGGCATCTTTCGGGTGGGCTCAAACGACGGGCGGATTTGGCAAGGGCCTTGCTGCCTGGGCCTGGGTTGTTGTTGCTCGATGAGCCGACCAGTGGGCTTGATGTTGAGGCAAGGGCTTCACTTTGGGGGGCGTTGGATTCGATCCGGAATGAATCTGGGATGGCGGTGGTGTTTGCAACGCATTTGACTGAAGAAGCGGCCAAGGCGGATCGGGTGGTGGTGCTGGCGGAGGGAAAAATTGTGGCCGATGGGCCGCCGAAGGAGTTGATTGAGCAACTTGGAGCGTTTGTTTTGCGGGTTCGGACTCAGGATGTCGGAGCGGTTGAACAATGGGGCAAGGAGATTGGGTGTCCGTTGGTGTCCCGGGGGAATGAGGTTTTGATTTCGCATGTTCAGCCAGAGTATGCGGGGCGGTGTCCGGGAAATGTTGAGTCGGTGACGCTTGCGGCTCCGACGCTCGAAGATGTGTACCTTTGGCATGCTCGGTCGAGTTTTTCGGGGGATGAATCATGAACGGGATCGGTGCCGCCATTGCACTGGGCAAGCGGGAGTTGATTCGGCAGGTTCGTCAGCCGTCGCGAATTGTGGCGAGTATTGTGACGCCTTTGTTGGTGTGGGTGTTCTTTGTGGGTGGATTTTCGTCGGCGGTGGGTCAGGAGACGGATCAGAACCTGACGGCGTACATGATTCCCGGAGTCGCTTCGCTGACGGTGATGTTCGCGTCGATCTTTGCGTCGATCTCGTTGATTCAGGATCGGCATGATGGGGTGCTGCGGGCGGCGCTCATTAGTCCGGCTCCGAGGTGGAGTATTGTGGTTGGGAAGGTTGGAGCCGGGGCTCTGGTGGCGATGGTGCAGGGACTGGTGGTGTTGGCGTCGTTGCCGTTCCTTGGAGTGGAGATGTCGGTGTTGGGCGTGGTTGGAGCGTGTGTGGGATTGGGGTTGATCTCGGTGGCGTTGATTGGGTTGGGATTGGGGCTTGCGTGGATTGTGGATTCATCGCAAGGGTTTCATGGGATTATGAATGGGGTATTGATGCCTTTGTGGCTGACCTCTGGGGCGGTGTTTCCGATCAATGAGGCGGCGGGGTGGCTCAAGGTTGTGGCGATGGCCAATCCGTTGAGTTGGGCGCATTCGGC
>JALSHW010000272.1 GCA_026982035.1 Phycisphaerales bacterium
CCCATGTTCGACGACATCTTCTCGTTTGATGATGATCTCGACACCCTCGGGCACTGGTGCGCCGGTGACGATTTGCAGTGCTTTTCCGATGGGCATGGCTTGGGGTTGCTTCCCAATTTCGATCTCGCCAGCAACTTCGATTGTGCCGGGAACACAGTCGGTCAGGCGTAATGCGTACCCGTCCATTGCCGAGACATCACACGATGGGCTTGGTCGATCGCTCAAGGCGTCCATCGCCAGTACGCGCCCCATTGCAGAATCCCAAACAATGGCCTCGGTGTCGACGGGAATGATCCGTTCATTGAGGGCCGACAACGCCGAGGCGGGTGAGTCGAATGCAAACTCAGAATGCTTTGATCCACAGCAGCACGACATGGCTCAACCTTGCTTCTGCGTCACATCGCGCACCCAGGATAGATTCCGCATCATCGAGGGGAACCCGATTGTGGGTGTGCCAAGCATGGCGACATGCTCGAGTTCTTCTGGCGTGCATCCGGCCTGAAGGGCTTTGCGGGTGTGCGAATGGGCTGCCCCTTCAAGCCCGGCGGACATCGAAGTCGCAAGTTTGATCATCGCAATGGTTTTCTCATCAAGCGGCCCGGCGATCTTGCAGGCGTCGCCAAGGGCTTCATATGAACCGACCAGATCGGGGAATCGTTCTTTCATATCCAAATATGGTTTGGGGATCGACATGGGGTTCCTTTCTCTGGAGCATTACCCGCCGATGGCCGACATCGGACGATCTGGCTGCCGGTAGTCTGCGTCGTGAATACGGTGCCCGGCTTGCTTGCGAAGCGTAATGGCGACGAGGGCCTTGGCAATCATACGGTCGCTGGCGTCGCTCCGCAAGAGCGAGCGAATGTCCCACTCGGTGGTCGAGAATAAGCAAGGCATCACACGCCCCTCAGCCGTCACCCGCAGGCGTGAGCATGCGTTGCAGAACGGGCGTGTCACCGTTGCAATCACACCGATCCGCCCTGGCGAACCATCGGCAAAGCGGTACCCGGTGGCTGGGGCGTGTGGGCGTGGCCGTCCGATTGGGATCAGTTTATGCTTGGTATTGATGGCTTGGATCATGTCGTCTGCTGCGAAAACCTTGTCCATTTCCCACCGCTTTCCTGAATCTAGAGGCATGTATTCGATCAAGCGAATATCCACACCCATTGTCCTTGCCAGATCGGCCAGTTCGGGGAGTTCGTCATCGTTGAATCCTTTGATGATGACCGCGTTGATTTTGACGGGATTCAACCCGACTTCTTTGGCCCACTGCACCGTCTGCAGCACACGGGCAACTGAGGTGCTTGACCGAGTGATGTGGGCAAAGCGATCCTCGCGGACTGAATCAAGTGAAACGGTGATCCGATCGAGCCCGCTGTCTTTGAGTTCTTGGAGGTCTGATTTGGTTGAGAGTGATCCGTTGGTGGTCAGGGCGATGTCTTGGAGGTCAAGTGTGCGTAGATCACGGATCAATGCTGAGAGTGTTGGGTGAACCATCGGCTCGCCGCCGGTGAGTCGGATTCTTCGGACGCCCATCTGCGAGGCGATCCGCACAAGCCGAACGATTTCTGAATCGGTGAGCAGTTCGACCTTGCGCTTGAAGCGGACATCTTCATCCATGCAGTATCGGCATCGGAAGTTGCAACGGTCTGTGACACATATCCGCAAATCGCGTATTACTCGCCCATAGGTATCGACGAGTGTATTGCCCAAATCATCGCCCACCGACGCCAAAAGTAC
>JALSHW010000273.1 GCA_026982035.1 Phycisphaerales bacterium
GTGTGGGCCTTCGGATGTTTCTCGGGCGTGCGCGGAGGAGTTGGCGGGGATGGGAGATGGGGACCAGAAGATCAAGGTGGTTGAGGAGTTGAGTGAGGCGAATCTTGGGTTGTGGGAAGGGGTGCTGCGGAGTGGTCTTGAGGATCGTTTTCCGACGGTGTATGCCCAGTGGATTGAACAGCCCGGGACGGTGTCGCCTCCGGATGGGGAATCGCTTGATGTGGTTCAGGAGCGGGTATTGGGGTGTTTGTTCAAGAACTTGTTGAAGATTCGGGGGGAGGAGCCGGTGGTGGGATTGGTGTTGAGGCCTTATGCGTGGGCGGTGGTGAAGTGCTGGTTGGATGAGAAGCCGTTGTCGGAGGTGTGGGGGTATTTGGAAGGGGATGGGGTGTTGGAGTCATTTTCGCTTGATCGTGAGGTGGTTGAGGGGTATTGCACGCAGAAGAGCAAAATTGCCTAGGATATTGGGTTATGAGAGCCAGCGGGGGGATTGATGAAATCGTGCCTGCTGGAATGCAAAGGATGTTTAGATGAGCCAAATTGCGACACAGACCGAGCAGAAGAGTACCGCCAAGCCAAACAAGAGTCGGCGGGGGATTCCTGAGGGGTTGTGGCTTCGGTGCCCGTCGTGTTCGACGATGATCTATCGTCGACAGATGGAAGCGAATATGCATGTGTGTCCTGAGTGCAGCCATCATTACCGGATTTCTGCCAAGCAGCGGATTGAGCAGCTCACTGATGCGGATACTTTTGTGCCGATGTTTACGGAGTTGCGTGCGGGGGATCCGTTGAACTTTGTGGATTTGAAGAAGTATCCTGATCGGATTGTTGCTGAGCAGAAGAAGACTGGTCAGATGGAGGGGTGCCAGGCGGGGAGTTGTTTTATTAAGGGTCGGCCTGCGATGTTGGCGTGCTTGGATTTGACCTTTATGATGGGGTCGATGGGGTCTGTGGTTGGGGAGATGTTGACTCGGGCGATTGAACACGCGACGGCTGAGGGGTTGCCTTTGATTATTGTGTCGTGTTCTGGTGGGGCGCGGATGCAGGAGGCGGGGTTGAGTTTGATGCAGATGGCCAAGACTTCGGCTGCGCTTGGGCGGCTTGATGATGCTGGTGGGTTGTTTATCTCGGTGTTGACTGATCCGACGACGGGTGGGGTGACGGCTTCGTTTGCGATGTTGGGTGATTTTCATATTGCGGAGCCGAGGGCGTTGATTGGGTTTGCGGGGCCTCGGGTGATTCGTCAGACGATTCGGCAGGATTTGCCTGAGGGATTCCAGCGGTCTGAGTTTTTGCAGGAGCGCGGGATGGTGGATCGTGTTGTGCATCGGCATGATCTTCGGAGCGAACTTGCACGATTGATTGACTACGCTGGGATGTGATCGGATTGCATTCAGATTTGATGGCACTCTTGACATGGACTCAGCGGTACCCGCGGGTTCGGGCGTTGTCGTGTGGGGTGTTGAGTGCGTTGTTTTTGATATTGGCTTTTCCGTTTTTTGATGGGAACGGGGTGTGGTGGTTGGCGGTTTTGATTCCGGTGCCTTTGATGGTGGTGGCGGAGGAGCCGGTGATTGGTCCGAGTCGGGCGGCGTTTTGGGCGGGGTTGGGGACATTGCCGGCGTGGTTGTGGACGCACCAGTGGATGTGGGGGGTGACGAAGGTTGGGACGCCTTTTTTGTTGGTGTATTTGATGTTATTTGTGTGTTTTTTTGTGTGGGTGGGGGCGCGGG
>JALSHW010000274.1 GCA_026982035.1 Phycisphaerales bacterium
GGGGTGATTTCTGGCTTGGGGGGCTTGGGATCGGGAAAGAAGAAAAAAATTGGCAAAGAGTGAAATGGGGCTTGACCTTGCACCATGGTTCGTGGTCGATAATGGGTGTGTTCAGAAACTTGTTTTAAAAAGGAGATTTCAGATGGCCGGTACTATTTTGTTGAAGCGTGTTTTTCCTGTTGCGGTATTCTTTGGATTGATTGGTGGATGTGCGTCGACGGGATCGGTTGTTGAGCGGGACGATTGTCCTGGGAAGATCGTGTGTCCACAGACTGGGGAGTTGATTTGTAAGGATCGGTGTCCGCTTGATGCTTCGGCGGGATCAGATGTTGCGTCGATGGGTGTGGTGGGTGATCGGGTTGATTGTCCTGGGAAGATGGTGTGTCCGCAGACGGGGGAGTTGATTTGTAAGGATCGATGTCCACTTGGTGCTTCTGGGGAGGGCCAGGAGGTTGCGGTCCTTCCGAGTTGTTGTCGGTAGGTGGAGGGGGCTAAACTCCCTCGATGTCATTGCTTGAAGCGATCAATTTGAAGAAGTCGTATGGGGGGCGGGCCGTGGTTAATGGGGTGTCCCTTGAGGTGGAGCATTCTGAGATTGTGGGGTTGCTTGGGCGGAACGGTGCGGGGAAGACGACGACCTTTCGGATGACGATTGGGATGATTGAGCGGGATGATGGGCGGGTGATTTTTGATCATACGGAGGTGACGGGGTTGCCGATGTATCGGCATGCGCGGCTTGGGATGGGGTATTTATCGCAGGAGCCGAGTGTGTTTGGGCGGTTGACTTGTGAGCAGAACTTGCTGGCGATCCTTGAAACGATGCGAATGTCGCGTCGTGATCGGAAGCGTAAGGCGACGGAGTTGTTGGATCAGTTTGGTTTGACGCATAAGGCCCATGAGGCGGCGCGGACTTGTTCTGGGGGGGAGCGGCGGAAGTTGGAGATTGCGCGGTCGTTGGTGACGAATCCGAAACTTATTTTGTTGGATGAGCCGTTTAGTGGGGTGGATCCGATTGCGGTGGAGGATTTGCAGTCTGAGATTCGGTTGTTGACGCAGCGGGGGATTTCGATTTTGATTACGGATCACAATGTGCAGCAGACGCTCAATGTGTGTGATCGGGCGTATATTTTGGATTCGGGGCGGGTGCTTGCGGAGGGGACTCCGAAGTCGTTGATTAACTCTGAGTTGGTTCGGCGGGCGTATTTGGGGTCGATGTTTCGGGGGGATGAGTTTGATGAGGCGGTTGAGATGGCGGAGGCACGCGATGGGTAAGTTTGTGACTCAACTGGCGGTTGTTTCGGCGGCTGCATTCTTCACTTTGGGGGGTGGGGGGTGTGTGGAGCGGCGGGTGAAGGTGACGAGTGAGCCGAGTGGGGCGCGGGTGTGGTTGAATGATGAGGTGATTGGGGAGACGCCTTGTGAGGCGGGGTTTCGGTTTTATGGGAAGTATGATGTTCGGCTTA
This sequence comes from Phycisphaerales bacterium, assembly GCA_026982035.1. Classification (GTDB taxonomy): domain Bacteria; phylum Planctomycetota; class Phycisphaerae; order Phycisphaerales; family UBA1924; genus UBA1924. The sequence goes on from JALSHW010000274.1 coordinate 1,464, forward strand.
CGCTTGATGGGTATGAGCCGGTGCATGAGGGGCGGGTGATGCGGGCGCCGGTGTATGAGTATCCGATTGTGGATTTGGTGGCTGAGGCGTTGCCTGTGGATTTTGAGTCGGTGAATGAATGGCATTTTGTTTTGGTGGAGAGTGGGGAGTTGGATGGGGATCGGGAGGGGTTGGTTGGGCGGGCTTTGGAGATGCGGGGGGAGTGAGTGGGAGAGAAGAGTTTGCCACAGAGGGCACAGAGGGCACAGAGAAGAGGGGGATTGGG
>JALSHW010000275.1 GCA_026982035.1 Phycisphaerales bacterium
GAGCGGTATGAGTTGACTTGTTTTGCCGATGGGCGGGCCATTATTGATGGGACGGTGGACTTGGGGGTTGCTCGGGCGATTTATAGCCGCTATATTGGTAGCTGACTGATCGGTTAGATATTCAGCAAGGCACCCAAAGGAGATGCGAATGACCACGACCACGACATCGCTTGGACACACGATTACACGCACGCTTGGAAGGACGAAAGATCTGGCTGATGCGTTGCTTACTGGGGTGGATGCGGAGCGGTTTGCTCGGTTTCCGGTTGCTGATGGGAAGGCGATCAATACGAATCATGGGGCGTTTGTGATTGGACACCTTTCGATTTATCCGAAGATGATTCTTGGGATTTTGGGATTGGATGATTCGGCGATTGTGAACCCGCCGAAGTTTGAGGAGTTGTTTCTCCATGGGGTGGAATGTGTGGATGATGCCAATGGGGATGTGTATCCGTCGATGGATGAGATCGTGAAGCATTTTCACTCGGCCCATGAGACGGTCATCAAGGCGATTCAGGGGTTGGATGACGAGACGCTCAATGCGGCGTTTACTGGGGATGAGTGGTATGTGGAGTTTGCGCAGACGCCTGCGTCGTTGTGTATTTTTATGTTGCATGACCACTACATGTTCCACCTTGGGCAGATGAGTGCTTGGCGGCGGTGTGTGGGTCTTGGGCCTGCGACCCCCCAAAGTTAAGAGCCCCCCAAAGTTAAGAGCCCCCCAAAGTTAAGAGAAGACACTACTGCGCATAAGAATGCGAGTAGTGGCACCCGGGTAAGAAATTAGCCGGAGACGAAGGGGTTGGTGGCGTGTTCGTGGGCGACGGTTGTTTTGGGGCCGTGACCTGGGTGGCAGGTTGTTTTGGGGTCGAGGGTGTAGAGGTGATCTCGGATGGATTGTTCGAGTTGTTTGAAGCTTGAGCCGGGGAAGTCTGTGCGTCCTATTGAGCCAGCGAAGAGGGTGTCTCCGACGAGGGCGGTGTTGGAGGGTTCGTGGATGAGGGAGATGGAGCCGGGGGAGTGTCCTGGGGTGTGGGCGACTCTGAAGGTGAGGGATTGGAGGGTGAGGGTGTCGTTGTGGTTGAGGTGTGCGTCTGGGGTTGGGCCTGTGATGGAGAGGCCTAGGGCTGCGGAGAGGTTGAGGACGGGGTCGCTCAGCCAGGATTCTTCGAGGGGGTGGATGTAGATTTTGGCGTTTGGGAAGCGTGAGCGGGCGTCGAAGAGGCCTGCTATGTGGTCTGCGTGGGCGTGGGTGAGGATTATTTTTTCAACGGTGAGGTTTTGGGATTCTACAGCGTCGAGGAGGGGTTCGGGTTGATAGCCACAATCGACGATCCAGCAGGGTTTGTTCGGGGTGGGGGGGCCATCGGTGACGATGAAGCAGTTTGTTTGGTAGTCTCCTAGGGGGAAGGTTTGGATTTGGGGGGTATTTGGGGTTCCGGTTGGTGTGTTCATGTGGTATATTATCGTAGAGGGCTGGATGATTCTGTGTCGATGAAACTCAATAGGTGGGTTTCTCGGAGGAGATGATGATGGCTTTGATTCGGAATATTCATTCGGCGAAGATGGAAGAGGTGGCTTTTGACGGGGTGAAGGGGGCGAGGATGGCGGTGATGGTGGGGCGGGCCGATGATGCGCCGAACTTTGCGTTGCGGTCGATTGAGGTGGTGGCGGGGGGGAACACTCCAAGGCATCGCCATGATTATGAGCATGAGGTGT
>JALSHW010000276.1 GCA_026982035.1 Phycisphaerales bacterium
CCCCCGCCGCCGCCACCAAATGCAGGCCGATCCTGTCCACGATTTCCACCAAACGAAGGCCGCCCACGATCGGGGCGCGAATCAAAATCAGACATGGGTGTTGGACTCCGTATTGGCTGTATTCATTCGATCAGCAACCAGCGTATCAAGATGCCCGAGCAACCAAGAAGCGAACGCTTCCTTGCTGATCGGGCCATCGGTCAGTTCATCACAATCAATCCCTCGATCCGTGTTCCCAATCAGCCGTGCTTCGATGGAATCCGAGTCCATTGTCTCGAGCGGATTGGCCACAATCAGATCAATATTTTTCTTCACCAGTTTCCGTAAGCCCGATGCCTCAAGTTCATCCCGTGGCTCCAACGCAAAGCCCACCAACAACTGATCATCGCGTGCATCGCCTGAACACCCCGCCAACAGATCAGGCGTCGATTCCAACGCAATGCTCACATCCCCACCCGTCCGTCGTCGTTTCCCGGTGCAATCCACCTCGCACGATTTGGGTCGATAATCCGCCACCGCGGCCGCCATCACCAAACAATCACACCACCCAAGGTGTTGTGACAAAGCATCTTCCAAATCCTGCGTCGACGAAAACCGCACCACCTCAACGCCCCCATCCCTCGGCACAACCGCATTGGGCCCAAGCAACAGCCGAACCTCCCACCCCAACTCCACCGCTCGATCCGCCAGGTTCGACCCCAACTTCCCCGACGATCGGTTCCCAATAAAGCGCACCGCATCAATGGGTTCATAGGTCGGGCCAGCAGTAATCAATATCCGTGCCATGAGGCGGGTCCTAACTTTGGGGGGTCCTTTACTTGGAAGAGAGAATCCATCCCAATGGAACAGATCGTGACCAGTATCGTAGAACCTCCAAGGCGATGTGTCGTCCGATGGTGGGGGGTCAACCCCGTCTATTCGTTGTTTACGAGCGGAATGATCGCCAATTTGACACCAGCACGCCCTCTGATGACGCTATAGTGCATCTCGATCACACCAGGCATCACTGCCCGACCCAAAGGGATCCGTTTATCCATGGCCAGAAGTCGCAAGAAACTCGGTGAAATCCTCGTTGCCCAAGGCGTCATCGACGCCAACCAAGTCAACGACGGACTCAAAAAAGCACAAGCAGACAGCATCCGCATCGGCGAAGCCCTCGTCGAACTCGGACTCTGCTCAGACCACCAGATCCTCAAAGCCCTCGCGGTCCAGCATGGCATCAAATATGTCGATCTCACCAACGAAAAAATAGCCAAACTCATCGACAAAGACGCCATCGACAAAAGCGTCATGAAAAAACACCTCGTCCTGGGCATGGGCAAGTCCGGCGGCAAAATGCGCGTCGCCATCCACGACCCCAACGACCTCCAAGTCCTCGACAACCTCCGCTTCGTCCTCAACTGCGAAGTCGAACCACTCCTGGCAACCAAAGCCCAACTCAAAGACATCATCACCGGAACCCAATCCACACCCGGAGCCCCAGACGGCGAAGGTGGGGGGATGCCAAAGCAATCCCTCATCACCGATTCAATTGACCGATCCATCGACCGCTCGGTCGATCGCTCAATGGACAAGTCCATTGATGTCTCCTCCGAAGATTCTCCAATCGTCAAACTCGTCGCAAGAATTCTCGACGAAGCCGTCCACATGCGAACCTCAGACATCCATGTCGAACCCATGGCCGATCGAGTCCGCCTCCGTTATAGAGTCGA
>JALSHW010000277.1 GCA_026982035.1 Phycisphaerales bacterium
AGCAAGGCCGCCAACCGCCACGCATCCGAAGCGTTCCGTAAGCTTGAAAAGAAGATCACTCGCAATCTCATCGTCAAAGGCATCCGTGCCGACGGACGAGGTCGCACCGAGATCCGCCCGCTCGAGATGCAGGTCGCTCAGTTCCCAAGAACCCACGGCTCGGCATTCTTCCAACGCGGCGAAACTCAATCGCTTGTTTCTTGTACCCTTGGAACCGGCCGTGACGAACAAATCGTCGACGGCTTGCTGCCTGAGTATTCGAAGAAGTTCTACCTCCACTACAATTTTCCGCCGTTCTCAGTTGGTGAAGCAGGCCGCATCATGGGACCAGGCCGTCGTGAACTCGGTCACGGGGCACTCGCTGAGCGTTCATTGCTCGGGATTCTCCCGTCACCAGAAGATTTCGCCTACACCATCCGCTTGGTTTCGGACATCACCGAATCCAACGGCTCCTCGTCGATGGCATCGGTGACAGGGGGCTGCCTTGCACTCATGGACGCAGGCGTTCCCATCACCAACACCTGTGCTGGCATCACCGTTGGCCGCTTTACCGACGAGAACGGCGAGAACGAAGTCCTCGTCACCGACATCATCGGCGAAGAGGACTTCTTCGGGGACATGGACTTCAAAGTCTCAGGCACCGTCGATGGCATCACCGGCATCCAACTTGATCTCAAAGCTCGTGGTTTGGATCTCGATCAAATCAAAGCCATTTTCGCCCAAGCCCGCGAGGGTATCCTCGACATCATCGGTCAGATGGAAAAAGTCATCGCCGCACCACGCGACGCGACTTCCAAGTACGCTCCGCGTTTGCTCCAGCTTAAGATCGATCCAGAAAAGATTGGCAAGCTCATTGGCCCTGGTGGCAAGACCATCCGCGCGTTGCAAGACAAGTACTCGGTTAACATTGATGTTGAAGACGATGGCAGCGTGATTGTTTCGTCGTCCAACGCGATGAATGTTGAGAAGGCCGAGGCCGAGATTTCTGCACTGTGTGAAGATGTCAAAGCGGGCACGGTCTACGACGGCAAGGTTGTTTCGACCAAAGATTTTGGGGCGTTCATCGAGATCGCTCCTGGGACCGATGGCATGTGTCACATCTCTGAACTTGCCGATGGCTATGTTGAATCGGTTGCCGATATCGTCAAGGTTGGCGATGAAGTGAAGGTCAAGGTGTTGCTGGTTGATGACCAAGGCCGCATCAAGCTTTCGATCAAACAAGCCGACCCAGATTGGGAAGAAAAAGCCAAAGCTCGCAAGGAAGAACGCTCTTCACGGAGTGATTCGGACAATTCGGGTGATGAAAGCGAAGGCGATCGCAAGCCCCGTCGTCGTCGTCGCAGCCGTCGGACCGAGGGTTCTTCTGCCGAATAAGTCCTGAATGAGGCCAATAAGTCGGTAGATACCCCCGAATAAGTCAGGAACTTGTTCGGGGGTATTTGACGCGCGTGCAAAGTCTGGTATTCTGTAGGTGTGTTCATTGGCTTCTCAAACCAATGGGCAGACCGATGTTGCGTTCCAAGTCTTGTGGGCGGTTCGTTCAATCGGCATTTGGAGACAGGCCGATTGGTCTGATAGTTTGTTATGGAAAATAAAAATAGAGAACTGATTGATGTTGAGGGACTGGTGAAGTGGTTTGATCCACGCAAGGGCTTTGGCTTCATTGTTGGCCCGGATGAACAAGATGTTTTTGTGCATTACACCATTA
>JALSHW010000278.1 GCA_026982035.1 Phycisphaerales bacterium
GGTCTGGCTGAGGAGATCGGTGCGGATCTTTGGGCGGCCCATCCGCTGGAGTTGGTGGATGCGATGATTGATGATGCTGAGATTCGGGCGACCCCGGCTCAGCGGACGGTTGGGCGGACACGCAAGGCACCGGTGTCAAAGGCGGCGTAGGCCGATTGGTTTGGCCATTTGGCCGAACGATACACGAACAAGTCTCTCTCCAGCCCTGCCTATGCCTGACCGGCGTAGGCCGGGTTTTTTGGTGTCTGAAAGGGAATTGTGGCAATTCCGAACCATTCGAGGCGTTTGTCAAAATAGTGTGCATCTGATTGCGGGTGTTCTGGTATAGTTGAGGGACTTGTACCCTTGTTGGGAGTGGTGATCGTATGGACCGGGCAACTGAACGAGATTTGATTGAGCGGGCCATTGCTGGTGAGCGATCGGCGGCCGGTGAGCTGATCAAGGCGCATCAGCGATCGGTGTATGGGTATATTTTGCGGATGTCGGGTCGTCATGAGATGGCCGAGGATGTGGTGCAGGAGGCGTTTGTGCGTGTGCTTGCGAATTTGCATCGGTTTGATTTCCGGTTCCGGTTTTCGACTTGGTTGTTTACGATTGCTCGACGGTTGTACATTAATGCGGCCGCCAAATGTAGGCCGGCGTATGACACGGATTTTGTGGGCTCGATGGGTGGCAAGGGGTCGATGCCTGATGCGACGACCTATTCGGATGAACGCTCTGAAACACAGAAGGACGCGATTCAGTCGGCGTTGATGCATCTGTCGGTTGAACAGCGTGAGATTATTGTGTTGTTCCATCAGTTGGACTGGCCTATTGCGTTGATTGCTTCGCATCTGGAGATGCCTGAGGGGACGGTTAAGAGTCATCTGCATCGTGGACGGCGGCGGTTGCGTGTGTTGTTCAAAGAGCACAAGCAGTTGGCATCGTTGTACAAGGATCATTTTGGTGGGGAGTTCAATGATACAGCTGGTGAAGCGGCATCCGATGAGGTGTTGGCATGAAACGGGGATCGGATCACGATCAGTTCGGACGGGAATCGCATGGGCGGATTCCGGAGTCTTTGATTGACGCGGCACTCGATGGCGAGATTTGCGATCAGATGCAAGAAGAGATTGCTCATGCGTTGCGGTATGACCACGCTCGGCGTGCCGAGTTGCTTGAGACGGCTGATGCGGTGCGGGCTCTTGATCTTGACGACATTCCGATGCCTGATATGCAGTGTGTGGTATTGAATCGGCTGGATCAGCAGGAGCGGTTTATTCCGCGGGCGATGCGTCGGTGGGTGCGGACGGGTCGGATGGCGATCGCCGCTGGGGTGTTGCTTGGATTGATGATGGTGGCGGGGTTGCAGAGTATGTATCCACGGTTGACGACGATTGGGGGGCAGTCAACGCCTGTGGATGATGTGGCTTCGGCGATAGAAAAGGATGCTCAGGAGGTGGTTGCTGGGGTGGAATCTGGTGTTGAACATATGCGGGCATCGTTGGCGCCTTTGGAGGGGTTGTTGTCGGTGCCTCGGACGAGTGGTGGGTCGGCTGGGGGGATTGGGGGGGTTGGGGGGCAGTCGTTTTCGTTGACGATGAATCATCAGGTGGTTCGGTTGAGTGCTGAGGATTTGATTGCGTTGCATGCTTCTGGTGTGGGTGAAGCGGATGAGCCATGCTCGGCCGGAAGCAGGAAGCGGGGACGATTTGGGTTT
>JALSHW010000279.1 GCA_026982035.1 Phycisphaerales bacterium
GACGCGATTCCATTGGTCGCCAACTTCGATAGCTTGGGTCGGGAGCAGATTGTAGTTTATATCATTCATGGTAATAAGAGAGTCTTTGTTCATCATTGGACGGATCGCCGCTTGAATCGCGGGATCTTCCATCGCGTCGATGAGTGTTGTGAGTTCGTTGATATTGGGTACATCAAGCACGGAACCCTCAGATGAAATCAAGAGTTGCACTTGCATCCCGACGAAGCCGGCGACCGAAGCAATTGTTGGATCACTTATCTTCCCGTTGTCTGCGGGGTTGGTTGAGTCGTAGTCCAGGTCAATCCCGGGGGCTGACATTTTGAAGTGGACACTCTCTGTGGTGTTGCTGATGAGGACTGAGCCGTCGCTGTTGGTTTTGATCAGTTCGGACTTCATAACAGAATTTGTTTGGCTTGATATTTCGAAAATCTGCCCTTGGATGGCTTGGACCTGATTCATGCTTTGAATCATTTCGTAAGGGATCGGTTTGTCGTTGTCGAACTTGTACTTGAGTACAACGGGTTCTCCGGCATGGCAAACCATTGCAAGAGTAACAATCAGGGCGATGTTCAGGGCGGTGTATAGTTTCATAGGGGTATCCTTCTTGAGATAATTGTACTTGGCTGATCGCTCCACTGTGCAGAGAGCCGGGTCTCATGATACTATCGTCGAACCATGACGAAAATCCAAGACCGAGTCTCTGCTTCCAATATCAAACGCATCGCTGTTCTGACCGGCGGGGGGGATTGTCCGGGGCTCAATGCCGTCATCCGGGCCGTCACCAAGGATGCGATCAATCACGGGATCGAAGTGTATGGAATTGAGGACGGCTTCCTTGGGCTGGTCGAAGACCGAATCCGACCGCTCTCCTTGGATGATGTCTCCAACATCCTCACCATGGGAGGCACCATCATCGGGTCCAACAACCGATCCAACCCCGCTCACTTCCCCGTTGGTGAGGACAAAGACGGCAATACGGTCTTCAAAGACCTCACCGATGTCTGCGTGACGCATCTTCAAATCCGCAAAATCGAGGCCCTCATCGTCATCGGCGGCGATGGCACCATGTCCATCGCCAAACAAATCACCGACAAAGGTTTCAACTGCATCGGCATCCCCAAAACCATCGACAACGATCTCTTTGGCACCGACATCACTTTCGGATTCCAAACCGCAGTCCACATCGCCACCGAAGCACTGGACCGGGTTCATTCCACAGCCGCCAGTCATCATCGGGTGATGGTTGTGGAACTCATGGGCCGCAATGCTGGGTGGATCACGCTTCATGCGGGGATTGCGAGTGGTTCAGACATCATCCTGATCCCGGAGATCGAGTTTGATCTGGACAAGATCACCGAGTATTGCCTCTGGCGGTCTCAGCGTGGCAAACGATTCACGATCATCGCCGTCTCCGAAGGCGCCAAGCCCAAGGACGGCGAACAGATCGTCGATCGTCTGGTCGAAAACTCGCCCGAAGCGATCCGGCTCGGAGGCGTCGCCAAATGGCTCGCCAACACCATCGAAGAACGCACCGAGATCGAATCGCGCTATGTGGTGCTCGGGCATGTCCAGCGCGGCGGCACCCCGACGGCCGGCGACCGCATCCTGGCAACCCAATTCGGACACCACGCGATGGAACTCTTGAAAATGGGCATGACCAACCGCCTGGTCGTGATGCAAGGCGGCGTGTTGGGGG
>JALSHW010000280.1 GCA_026982035.1 Phycisphaerales bacterium
AACTCGTGCAACTCGGATGTGGATAATGGGACGACGACGCTGATCTCGCCGGTTTACAGCATGCCTGATGGTGGCGAGTTCTCGTTTGACTATTGGTATTCGGATATTCCGACTGGAGAGGTCAACGGGGATGAGTGGGCGGTTGATGGTTCGGTTGATGGCGGTGTCAACTGGGTTCGGCTGCGGACTTCGACGAGTGTGTCGAGTTCGTGGAGAAGCGATACGATTGTGGTTGGTCAGGAGATTGGTGCATCAGAGACGATGCGGTTCCGGTTCAGTGCCAACGATGTTGGGACGCAGAATGTGATCGAGGCGGGGATCGACAATGTTCGGATCACGCGGTTTGTGTGTGAGGATGTTGTTGGGTGCGTGGCCGACATGAATGGTGATGGTGCGTTGAACTTCCTTGATGTTTCGGCGTACTTGGTGGCGTTTGGTGCTGGTGATCCGGTGGCGGATCTTGACGGGAATGGGGCGTTCAATTTTATTGATATTTCCCAGTTTTTGGTGTTGTATGGGGATGGGTGTCCGTAATTTGGATTGATTGAGCCACACAAAAAACCGGACGCAGATGTTTCTGCGTCCGGCGATGGTGTGGGTTGATGGGCTCAGGTGTCGATTATGGGCATCCTTGGCCGAAGGTTGAGAGGAAGTCGGAGACATCGAGGAAGTTGAAGTTGCCGTCGCCATCCATGTCGGCGGCGGGGTCTTGGTTTCCAAAGGCGGTCAAGAAGGCCGAGACATCAAAGAAGTTGAGGGTGCCGAAGGGTTCGGCAAAGTCGGCGGCCGAACACATTTGGGTGAGTTCGTCGGGGCCGACATAGACATTGTCAATCAGGATTGGGTCGTTGCCGGCTGAGGTGAGTCGGACTCTGAAGATGTCGGTGGCCCATGTGGTCAGTGGGGTTTGGAACTCCATGGTGGCGGGGCTGGTGGTGAGCGTGTCGCCTGTGATGGTGCCCAGTGTGATCCAGTTGCCGATGACATCTTTGGCTTCGACGAGGATGGTGTCGTCGGCACCTGCTGAGCCGTTGGACCATGCATCGAAGCGGACGAAGCTGGGGACAAAGCCGAACTGGGCCAGTGGGATGTCTTGGGTTTGAAGTGAGTCGCCGGCGGCCATGGATGCGGCGTGGGTTGTGCCGGCGACTTCTACTGTGGTGCCGTTGTTTTGGGCCCAGGAGAAGTTGGAGATGATGCCGGACTCGAAGGAATCAACGAACGGGGCCACTGGGGTCACTTCAAGTTCGCCGACAAGGAGGTCGTCGATGAGCCATTGGTCTGAGGTGTCTGAGCCATTGGCGGCGATGCGGAGTTGTGTGCCGTGCCAGCGGAACTCGATGGGGAGGGAGAGTGCGACGGAGACATAGCCGTCGGTGTCGACACCGGTGGCGGTGTAGTCGATGACGGTTTGCCATGTGTCGTCGTCGTTGAGCATTTCGATGGTGAAGGTTTCGCCTGCTTCAACGCCTGCGACTTTGAACTGGTAGCTGAGTGTTGGGATCAAGGGGAGTGAGCTTCCCGCGATCTGGACACTGGTGATTTGGTCGGTGGCGTCGAGGAGTAGGACGGATCCGCCGCCGTTGGATTCAGGATCGACGATGGTGGTGACGGCGCCTTCGGTGGTGGTGAAGAGGTCGGTCCATGTGGAGGTGTTGAATGATTCAATGATCGGGAGTTGAAGTCTTGGGGTGTAGTTCTGGGCGACTTGGATGGCGTTGAAGGTGTTGACTCGTCCGCGACCAAAGGAGTTGTCGCGGCCTGGGGCGCCGAGATCGTCAACACTTTGGTAGAGAATGTCCTGGACATCGCGTCCGCTGAGGTCTGAGCGGACTGAGAAGATCATGGCGCCGACGCCTGCGGCGATTGGTGAGGCGTAGCTGGTGCCCGATCCGGTGGTGTATCCTCCGAAGCGATTGGTTGAGCGAACGCTGGAGCCCGGTGCTGAGATATCGACGGCTGGGCCATAGTTTGAGAACCATGATTTGTTGTCTGAGGAGGTTGTCGATGCGACGATGACAAGATCAGGGGCGTCGAATCCGATGAAGTTGTTGTCGTTTCCGGCGGCCCAGAAGAGGAGCCCGCCTCGGTCGATGATGTAGTTGGCTGTTGTTTGAACTCCGCTGCCTGTGCCGCCTGAGTAGGAGACATTGATCGCTTGGGCACCATTGTCTGAGGCCCAGCGGGCACCTTCGAGCAGGTCAAATCCGCTGGCGGTGCCGTCGGAGTTGTTGCTGACGCGGATGGGCATGATGCTGAAATCCCATCCGACTCCGACGACGCCGGTGCCGTTGTTTCCTTGGGCGGCGGCGCAGCCGGAGACGAATGAGCCGTGGCCGTTGACATCGGAGATTTGACCGCCATCAACTTGGGCTTGGTTGTTGACGGCGTTGTATCCGGGGACATAGGCGGCTTGGAGGTCTGGGTGATTGACATCGACTCCGGTGTCGCAGATGGCGACGATGATGTCGCTGTTGCCGGTGTGGAGGTCCCATGCGGCGGCGGATTGGATTCGGTTGTGTTGCCAACTGGAGTCAAAGAGCGGGTCGTTTGGGGTGGTTCCGATGGGGAAGAGTTTCCAGTTGGGTTCGACGAAGAGGTAGTCGCCGGTGGCCATGAGCATGGCGGCCAGTTCGCCTTCGCTGAGTCCATTGGGGACGGTGATGACATATTCATCGATGAACTGGCTGGACTTGACGATCGCTGGGGCGATGCGGTTTTGGGCGATGTTGGCTTTGCCTTTGTGGGCGTGGACGATGAGTTCTCTGGTGAACTCTTGGGAGTTGGTTTTTTGGATGAAGGTGAGTGGGCTTTGGAGGGCGGCGTTCATGAGTTGTTCGTCGCCGGGCTGGAGGTTGAGGGTGGATTTGATGATGTTGGCTTTGGCGTTGGTTCTGGCAACGGACGCCTGTGAGTTTTGAAGGGTCGATTGGGGTGCTGCCAGTGTGCTTGTGGTCAGGCCACAGACGGTGAGTATTGTGCCGATGGTGATGGCGGTGGCGAGTTGGGAAGGGATGGGCATGGTTTTTGTTCTCCTCAAGAAATCCCGGGGACGATGTGCCCCCGGGATTTTATGTGTATTCAGATTTTTTAGGTCTGATTTGGTGTTGGAATGTTTTTGGTGTGGGATTTTGATTATGGGCAGCCGGCTCCGTATTGGGAGAGGAACTCGGAGACATCAAGGAAGTTGAGATTTCCATCGGCAATAAAGTCGGCCGCGGGGTCTTGGTTTCCGTAGAGCGAAAGGAATTCGGAAACATCCAAGAAGTTGAGGTTTCCGTCTTCGATGAGGTCGGCTGGGCATGGGTTGGTTTCTTCGATGAATTCTTTGGTGACGGCGATGTTGTCGACATACCAGTCATCGTTGGCTTCATTGCCTTGGGCGGTTAGGCGGAGTTGGAGCGATCCGCCGTAGCCGGTGAATGGGAGTTCGAGTTGGTTGAGTGTGAATTCGGTTTGGTCGATGCCGTCGGAGACGACGGTGGCGAGTTCGTTCCAATTGCCGATGATGTCTTTGTATTCGACGAGGAGGGACTCGCCGTTTTCGACGCCCTTGTGTTGGGTGTAGAACTGGACATAGACGATTGGGGTTTGGCCGGAGACATCAATGGTTTTGGTGGTCATGGTGTCGGTGTTGTCGAGATTGGCACTTTGGGTTCCGGAGGGTTCATTGTCGGCGGTGGTGCTGACAAGGGCATTGCTTGATTCCCAGTCGAAGTTCAGGGAGATGCCGTCTTCAAAATCGTCCATCCATGGAACGGCGTTGCCTTGGAAGTAGTTGACGCTGACATCATCGAGGTACCAGTTGTCGTTGGCTTCATCGTTGTTGGTGGTGAAGCGTAGGGCAAAGACATCGTGGGCGCCCAAGACTGGGAACTCGATGCGGTGGTAGGTGAAGTCGTTTTGGTCAGTGCCATCGGATTCGATGGTGGTCAGGAGGTTCCAGTCGCCAAAGAGGTTGGTGTATTCGACGACGAGGTTTTCGCCTGCTTCGGTGCCGATGTGTTGGGTGTAGAAGCTGATTTCTCCGGTTTGGAGGAGGAGGTCGGCGGCGCGAATTTGGATTGTGTTGATTTGGGCGGTGCCGCTGAAGTTGAGCGAGTCGGTACCGCTGGGTTCGTTCAGGGCGTCTGCGTTGATGGCGACATCGCCTGATTCATTTCGCCAGAGTGCCAGTGAGGCGTTGTCGAATTGGTCGAGGTATGGAAGGTTCATGATGGATGGGCCAAAGATGGCGTCTTCGACGGCTCGGCCGACATTGATGCGTCCCCAGCCGGTTTGGTTGTCTTGGCCTGGGGCTTGTTTGTCGTCACAGGCGTTGAAGAGGGTGGCTTCGACTTCGTTTGCACTGAGCGCTGGATTGGCTGCGTTGATGAGCATGAGGGCGGCGGCGGTGATTGGTGAAGCAAAGCTGGTTCCGGTGGTGTTTCCGTAGCCGCCGGTGCGTCTGGTTGTGTGGATGTTGACACCTGGGGCGATGACATCGATGCCGATACCGAAGTTGGAGAAGGTTGCGTAGTTGTCGCTTGAGTTTGAAGCACCGACGACGGTGACGGTTGCCCAGTCGTTTGTTTGGTCGCCGATGCCGTCGTTTCCTGAGGAGAAGACGAGTTGGTGTCCTTCGGCGCGGATGTGGGCACCTGATGAGAGGGTTGCGGGATCATTTGATCCGCCATAGGAGCAGTTTGATGCGTAGGCGCCGTTGTCTGAGCCCCAGCGGGCACCTTGAAGGATGTCGGACAAGAACGCGGTTCCCCCGGCGTTGTTGGAGACTTTGACGGGCATGATTCCGAAGTTCCATCCGATTCCGGAGATGCCGACGCCGTTGTTTCCGATGGCTGCGGCGCACCCGGCGACCATGGTGCCGTGTCCGTTGAGGTTGTCATCAACGAAGCCGCCGTCGATTTGTGCGAGGTTGGTGACGGCGTTGAAGCCAGAGACAAGGGCGGTTTGAAGATCTGGGTGGTCTTGATCGACTCCGGTGTCACAGACGGCGATGATTTGACCGCTGCCTGTGGTGTAGTCCCAGGCGCCGAAGGTGTCGATGCGGGATGCTTGGTGGTACCACTGGTTTCCGAGTCGTGGATCGTTGGGGATGTTGTCTCCGGTTGGGTAGCAGAGCCAGTCGATGGAGACGAATTCGTAGTCTCCGGTTTGCATGAGGATTTGGGCCATGGTTTCGGCGCTGACACCGGCGGGGAGGGTGAGGGTGTGCATGTCTACATCGTCGAAGGCTTCGATGAGGGATGGGGCGATGCGGCTGCGGGCTTCGATTACTCGTTGTTGGGCTTGGCCGACATATTGATCCCAGTCGATTTGGGCATTGTTGTTTTGGTTGGCAAGGGCAATATTTTCTGGCTGGGCGGCTTTGGCGATCGCTTGTTCTCGGCTCAGTTGTTGAAGCATTTGTGATTGGCTTTTGACTTGAACTGTTAGGCGATTGGTGCGTTCTTTGAGTCCGATGACTTCGGTGAAGACGACTGATGGGGTGATGGTGCCATTGAGCAGTTCTGCATCGCGGCTGGTCCAGTTGAAGGCCTTGTTGATGGATCGTTTTTGAGCGTTGCTCAGGCGGACGGGCGTGGCCGATCCGGTGATCATGGTGCCGTTGGGGGCTTTGATGCCTGGATTGGCATAGGAGTCGTTGGCACTCAGTGTTCCGCTGGTCAAGGCGATGGCCAGGGCGGCGGTGGTGGTGGTCATTGTGCGCTTGAGAGTCGTATGGTTCATATCTTGTGTCATCCCTTTTTTGGCCTGATGTTGAATCGGGCACCATCGTTGATCGAATCGCGGTCTGAGTCCTCATCAGGCCCGGTACGGCGCGGCTGGAACTGGGGCGCAACTGCACCTTGTACCACCTGAGCGGTCATGCACACAATGCCCGATTTTCGCCCAAAAACAAGGCAAAAGAGCCATTGGTGTGCCAGAATCACATGATTCAGACCGACCCAAGATCGAATCGGACGCTTCATGTCCGAAGTATCCGAAACACCACGCCATCTAGAGGTCCGAGAACCTATTCCTGTTCATCTGTCTATTTCATCTCGCTGTTCATCTACACATTCATCGATCGAAGATCGAATCAGTCGCTGCTGTCTGACAGACAGCCACGGGTGTCAAACGGATGGACACCACTGAAATCTTCGCACCCGGGCGGCTTTTGGTTGCAATTATCAGGCCATGACCAGCCAATTGGGGAATTTCCCGCTTATTGAGCAGGATGATTTGGCTCTTGGCCCTCAAGCACCGCCCAGACATCACGGACCACCCAACTCATGGCGGTTTTGGCTTGGTGGGTGGCTGCGGCGATGTGGGGCGTGAGGATGATATTGTCGAGCCCGAACAGGGCTGAATCAGGGGCGATGGGCTCGGGATCATGGACATCGAGGACCAGTATGGCGTTGGGATTGGTTTTGGCAAATCGGACGGCGGCGTCCGAATCAACCACGAACCCACGCGAGGCGTTGATGAAGATCACATCGTCACGCATTTGGGCAAACTCGGCATCGCCAATCAAGCCCTGATTTTCATCTCGGCCGTCAACATGAAGACAAACGCATCGGTTGCCAGCGAGCAGGGCGTCCATGGATTGGGATCGGGCGTGTGGTGAATCGATGGGGCGTAGATCGGTGTAGTGGACATTCATTCCCAATGCTGTTGCTGCATGTGCCAGGTGTGATCCGATGGAGCCGAGGCCGATGATTCCAAGTGAGGTTCCGACGATCGACCCTGGCGTGATGGCGTGGTGACGCTGTTCGTGCCATTGCTCTTGATTCACAGGCCCAGGCAGCGATTTGATCGGGCGCAGGGTGGTGATGAGCATCGAGATCATGTATTCAACGACGCTCATGGCGTTGGCGTGTGGGGTGTGGACAACGCGGATGTTGTGGGCGGTGCAGGTCTTGAGGTCGATGTTGTCGAGTCCGACGCCTGCTCGGCCGATGACTTTGAGATTTGGTGCTTGGTCGAGGAGTTGTTGATCGACGACGGTGTAGGTGCGGACGATGAGTGCGTGGGCTTGGGCCAGGGCTTCGTCAAATCCGGCGTCCTCGACCTTCAGGGCCACAACCCGGCAATGATTTTCGATCCATGCCTGGGGCTCGGTGGCGATGGGTTCGGTGATGAGGACGAGTGGGGTGGTCATGGGGCTAATATGGGGCTAAGTTGTTGAAACCTATATGGTTGTGGCCGGGTGTGATGGTGGGTTTGTGTGTGTGGTGGTGTGATTCTACACCGGGCGGCTCTGGGTGGGATAGACCGGCTGTCCGGGGAAATTCAAGCATTGGGGGGTGAATGTCCGAATAAGTTTGCATCGGACGCCAGGTCATGGACGATCTGAGCGGGACATAACCAAAGCAGCAGCCGCTATTTGGAGGCGCATCCAATGAATAAATCTGACCTCGTCGACTCCGTCGCTTCCCAACTCGAAACAAGCAAGGCCGATGCCGGTCGAGCGATTGAAGCGGTCATTGCTTCGATTGCTCAAGGGCTTCAGGACGAGCAGAAAGTTGCCATTTCTGGCTTTGGAACTTTCACCAAAAAACATCGATCAGCACGCACCGGGATGAACCCGGCGACCAAACAACCGATCCAGATTCCCGAATCAACGACCTGTTCCTTCAAACCTTCTCAACAACTCAAAGAGACTTTGCATACCAACAGCATGCAGAACACTTGATTGAGCGATTTCAAATAGACAAGTTCATGTATATCTCTCTGGGCCCCGCTTCATCGCGGGGTTTTTTTGTATTGCGGATCAATCCAGAAACGCATCTTCGGCCAGATCAATGGCTCGACCGAGGGCCGCGGCTTTGTTGACGGTTTCTTGGAACTCAAGATCGGCCACTGAATCGGCCACGATTCCGCCGGCGGCTTGGATGTGGTATTCCCAGGTGCCATCGGGGTTCGATTCGTCGATGCGGTCGATGGGCACGACGATGGTGCGGAGGGCGAGTGCGATGTCCATTTCTTGGTTGAGTCCGACCCATCCGAGTCCGCCGCCGTAGGGGCCTCGGCGGACGGTTTCGAGTTCGTCGATGATTTGCATGGCGCGGACTTTGGGGGCTCCGGAAATGGTGCCAACGGGAAGGGCTGCGCGGAGGGCGTCCCAGCAATCGAGTCCATCGCGGACGATGCCTGTGACTGTTGATGAGATGTGCATGACATGGGAGTATCGTTCGATGTCCATGATGGAGTCGAGTTTGATTGAGCCGGGTACCGCGACGCGCCCGACATCGTTGCGGCCCAGATCAACGAGCATTGAGTGTTCGGAGCATTCTTTGGGATCAGCCAGGAGTTCTTGTTCGAGGGCGAGGTCTTCTTCGGGCGTTTGGCCGCGGCGGCGGGTTCCGGCGAGCGGTCGGTTGGTGACGACGAGTTGGCCATTGTCATTTCGCCGAACCCGGCAGAGGATTTCAGGCGACGAAGCGACCAGAATACACCCACTGGTCTGCAAATACACCATATACGGCGACGGATTGACCGCTCGCAATGCGCGATACACATCGAAGGGGTCGGCGTTGGTTCGTCGTTCAAAGCGATGGCCCAGCACCACTTGGAAGATGTCGCCCGCTTTGATGTATTCTTTGGCTCGCTCGATCATCGAAGCGTGCTGCTGGCGGGTCGTGTTGGCGGGCATGGCTTGGTGCTTGGTTGATGGCGTGCGCGCGACTCTTCCAAGAACAAGGGGCTTGGTGTGGTTCTGGATTTGCTCAGAGAGCGATTCGAGATCGCGCAGCGATTGGTGATAGATTTCCGATGGATCATCGTCAGGGCCAACCATCGCCAAACGAACCAGATGGACCAGTTTGTCGACATGATCAAAAATCACCAAGGTGTCGTAGAATCCAAAGGCGATCTCGGGCAAGTGCCGATCGTCGGGGGGGGCGTGCTTAGGGTTGAGTTTCACTGGCTCGGCGTACCGCACGGAGTCGTACCCGGCGTATCCAAACCAGCCACCAAGTACGCATTCGGGGATCAATCCCAAGTCTTTGGCTGTTGGTGGGATTGCCAGGTGCCAGTTCTGGGAGAGTTCGCGGACTTTGGTGAGTGGGTCGGGGCGGGGTTCGGTGGTGGTGTGTTGGGTTTGGTGGTCGGTTTGATGGCCGGGCTGGTGGTTGGATCGGTGATCGGTGATGGTGACTTGTCCATCGCGGGCGGCGATTTGGATGATCGGGCGCGAGCCGAGGATGGAGTGGCGTCCTTGGTGGGTGCCTCCTTCGACGGATTCGAGGAGGAAGGAGGGGGCGGTGCGGTCGTCGGCACTGACGAGCCGGCGATAGGCCAGTACTGGGGTGAGTTGGTCGGCGAGGACTCGGATTCCGATGGGGATGACGATTCTCTGATGATTGTCAGAATTGGCCTGCGATCGGGTTTGATCGACTGTGTCGATAAATTCTTGGAGGGTCGATGATGGCATAGGGGGCAGTCTATGCGCTCAACGGTCGTGGGCCGACGAACCTTTGGGGCTTCTGGGCGGTAGAGTAGGGTCATGAAACAACGATCTCCATACTCGATTTTTTGCGGATGTGTTTTGGTGGGTGTGTGCATTTTGGGAATTGGAAGCCCGGCGTTGGCACTGGGTTCGGCACTGGGTTCGCCTCAGATTCCTCCGGATGCACCTGCACAGCAACCCATGGGCGATCCTCCTGTACTCGCGCCATCTTCAAATACGAAATCCATGACCTTTGGTGAGGTTTTTGCTTCGGTGGATACAGCCGATGCCAATCGCCGGGCCGGGCTCCGGTCATCGTTGTTGGCCCGGTCTATGCAGGTGGTGCCGATGGTGGTGATTGTTGAGCATTCATCGTCGTATCTTGATGCCATCAGCGGGTGGGAAGGGCCGATCAAGTATCCGATTTTGTTTGATGATGGGACGGATTTGGCGCGCGAGAACATTGCTCGATTTGTGCGGGCGTTCAAACCTGAAGATGTGGTTCGGATTACCAAGCCCGGCTCCAGCGCGTGGGGCAAGAGTGCACAGGAGCGGCAAGCCGCGATCAACACTGCGTTGGCGGCGGCGATTCATCAGGCCGAGCCGGATTGGGCTGTTTCGTTCAAGACTCTCAAATCCACCGGGGTGGTGTCTCCGGGTGTGGTGGTGATGGATCCGATGGATTGGCATTGGGCCGCGGGGTTGGCGTTGGCTGCGGGTCGGTTTGAGCCGATTGTGTATGTTCGTGGTCCTGAGCGGCCGTATCAGGAGTTGACACCTGCTCAGGCCCAGGCCTACAACCATGCCATTGGTCAAGGGCTTCGGAAGCTGGGTTTGTCGTTTGATCAGATCGGCGATGAGGTTGATGCGATTACTTTGGCGTTTCGATTGGGCGTCAAGATCAAGACGGGCCCGCAAGAGCGTGACCGATTGGCGACGACCGATCAGATCGGACGGCAAGAGGTTTCGCTCGGAGGCATGCGATGGGCGTGGAGCGGGCAGTTCATGGGAAGCACCGCCACGACGGTGTATCAGGCGATGTGTTCGCTTTTTTTGCCTATTGACAGCGCGTTTATTTGGGATGGTTATCCAAGCACTGGCGACTGGAATCGCTATGACGGCACCCAGGCCGGGGAGATTTTGGCCAGTGCTGGGATGAAGACGGAGGTTTTTGATGAGCCGCGTAATTCGCTGGCGGGGTTTCGAGGGCGTGGTGCGTCGAGCCCGGTTGATGCGTCGTTGATTTTGATGAACACCAAGGGGGCGCAGGCCTATTTTGATTTGCCGATGGCTCCTGAAGGGTCGGGCAGGCCTGGCGATCTTCCGATGCTTGCCCAGCCAAGCGTGTTGCACATGGTGCATTCGTTTTCGTTGGCCACGCCTCGGAGTCCGCGAACGGTGGGGGGGCGTTGGTTGGAGAAGGGGGTGTATTTGTATGCGGGTTCGGTTGATGAGCCGTATTTGTCGGGTTTTGTGCCCACGCCGTTGGTTGCCAAGCGTTTGTTGGGGCAGATGCCTTTTGCGGCTGCGGTGCATTATGACGATGGGCAGGCGTGGAAGATTGCCGTGCTTGGTGATCCACTCAAGACCATTGGTCCGTGTGGAACCCGGATCGGGTCGATCCCGGATCAATACAGGCGGGTGGTCGAAGCCCAGGGTGGACATTGGCTCAATCAACGGGCCAAGGATTTACTCAAGGCCGGGCAATATACCGAAGCGATCGAGGATTTTGTGTTGACGAATCGTGATGAGGCGGTGGTTCGGTTGGGCGGTGCGTTGTTGCGTGATAAGCCGGAGTTGGTCGATGATTTGGCGGCCAAGATGATTGTTCAGGCGGCGTTTCGTCAGGGGGAGCATGAGTTGGTGCTTGATGCCTTTGAGCGGATTTCGGTGGACGCTCGAAAGAATCGGATCACCCAGGATGCTTTGTGGTTGGCGGGTCGGTATCGGCTCAATCGGTTTGGTGACAGCCGAGCGATGGCGTTGATGCGGACGAATCTTCGTGAATCGCAGGAGTTGTCTGATGCTGAGGAGATTGCCAAGATCATGGCTCGCGATTCGGTGCCTGGTGCCATTGGATTTCTTGAGTCGCTTCGCTTGACGCTCAAGAGTGCTGGGCAGCGGCGGGCGTTGGACAGGGCCATTGAGCGGATTCGGCGGTGATTTGCCAGTGATTCGATGGCGATTCGGTGGCGATTTGATGGCGATTCGGTGGCGATTTGGGATTTTGTCGTCGGGCTTGGTGATCCCTACAATCGGGCATGATTCAACTTGGTGTTAATATTGATCATGTCGCGACGATCCGCAACGCCCGGTATCGGGGGCATCCTGGGCTTAATTCTGGGCTCGATGCTGGGCTCGATGCTGGGCTCGATGCTGGGGAAGTGGGGGGGGAGATTGG
>JALSHW010000281.1 GCA_026982035.1 Phycisphaerales bacterium
ACCACCACACCATCACCCATCAATCCCGACATCCCCGCCCGATCCCCCACCGCCACCGCAGCCACCAACGCCCGGGCTCGATCCGACACCAACTCCCGATCAGTCTCCACCACCTCGCTGGTCATCCAAAGCCCGCCAATCACCAACCCCGCCACCCCAACACCAACGATCCCCCACCGCAGTTGCCCACGCGCCCGAAGCATCAACACCACCACCACCCCGATCAGTCCAATGACAATCATCGCCATCATCGGCTCTTCAAAAACCGCATGACTCCACGCCGAAGCGGGCTCGATCTGAGGCAAGGCAGAAGGTTCAGGTTCAAAGATGGATGACTGCATTGTGCAAACGATCCGCACAAGGTGTTCGTGCGG
Source organism: Phycisphaerales bacterium (assembly GCA_026982035.1). Lineage (GTDB taxonomy): Bacteria > Planctomycetota > Phycisphaerae > Phycisphaerales > UBA1924 > UBA1924. The sequence continues at coordinate 375 of JALSHW010000281.1, forward strand.
ATTCAACTCTTGACGAATCATCCAAGTGCCCGGCTCAAAATGCCCGGAATGATGGGGAAAACCCGATGGCTTGTCCGATAAAAAACCAATGCCCACAACACCAAATAGTTTGACATCCTCACTGGCTCCCAATCCAGACATCTTTGAACGCAATCTCCAAGCCATCGAAATACGATCCCCAAAAGCGGCCGCCCAAATCAGATCGGCAACCCCAAGCACCCAAGTCGAGTTCTCCCTCTCAACCGACGGCCAACTCATCGGAATCATCGACGGCCGGGCACTGTGCTCCAAACGACATCCCGCCAAAGAAGCCGCCACATGGGCAGAACAATACGACCCACAACACTGCGGCTTCATAGGCGTCATCGGCTTTGGCATCGGACACCACCTCGCCGCCCTCCAACACATCCATCAAAAGCACAGCGTTCTGCTCTGCTTTGAACCCGACACCGCACTCCTCCGCGCCGTCCTCGAACGCATCGACCACAGCCAATGGATCAACAACGCCCTCTTCCTACTGACGACCGAATCCAACGACGCCTCAACACTCGCCGGACTCATCAAAGGGGCCGAGGCCTTCCTCGTCACAGGCGTCGAACTGGCACCACATCCATCAAGCAAAAAAAGACTCGAACAAGTTTCAGGCGAGTTTTCTGCCACCCTGCTCAACATGGTCAAATTCACACGCACCCACCTGGTCACCGTCCTTGCCCATTCAGGATTCACACTCCGCAACATCCTGATGAACGCAGGCCTCTACGCCAACGCACCAGGCATCATCGCCCTCCAAGGATCATGCCAAGGTCGCACCGCAATCCTAATCTCCGCAGGCCCATCGCTTCAACGAAACCTCCACCTCCTCCAAGACCCAGCCATCCGCGATCGATTTATCATCATCGCCGTGCAAACCATGCTCAAGCCGTTGCTCAAGCAAGGCATCAAACCCCACTTCATCACCGCACTGGACTACCACGAAATCAGCAAACGCTTCTACGAAGGACTCACCGCCCAAGATGTTGAAGGCGTGCGATTGGTCGTTGAACCCAAAGCCAACGCGGCAATCGTCGAAGCATTTCCAGGCGAGATTCTCTGTTCCGCCGAAATCCAACTCGACAAGTTTCTCGGCAAAGAACTCGCTCGTGATATGGGCACCCTGCCAGCCGGAGCAACCGTCGCCCACCTCAACTACTACCTGGCTCGATACCTCGGATGTTCAACCGTCATCCTCATCGGCCAAGACCTCGGATTTACCGACGGAC
>JALSHW010000282.1 GCA_026982035.1 Phycisphaerales bacterium
CTATGCCCATGTGATCCCGGACAGTGCCCCCAAAGCGATCGACCTGCTCGCCAAGATGATGCGTCCTGCATTGCGACAAGACGACTTTGACACCGAGAAGAATGTCATTCAGGAAGAAATCGCGATGTACGCCGACAATCCGTTTTGGGTGTTGTATGAGCAATGCGTCGAGAATCACTATTCCAAACACGGGCTTGGGCATCGGGTGCTGGGGACGCCTGAGAGTGTCGGCGCGATGCAGCGGGATCAAATGATGGACTATTTCCAGAATCGCTACAGCGCGGACAACACGATTGTTTCGCTTGCTGGGAATCTGGATTTTGATACGGCCGTCGATCAGATCCGTTCACTGTGTGGGAGTTGGAACACCTCCAAGCCATCCCGCACAACCGATCGTCCAAAGACCGGGCATGAAGCATTCACCATGACCAGCGACCGCGTCAATCGGGGCTATATCCTTGGGCTCAGCGATGCGCCACCTCAGGGGAGCGATGATCGGTACGCCGCGACGCTGATGACGCAAATTCTTGGTGGAGCGGACAACTCTCGTTTGCACTGGGCATTGATTGAAACGGGAATCGCCGAAGAAGCGATGGCGGCTTATGACGGGCTCGATGGGACGGGGGATTACTTTCTGTACGCATCGGGTGATCCTGAATCACTCGATCAGATTTGGGATGTCATGCTCAAGGAAATCAAGGGGCTCAAAGATTCGATCACCGAAGAGGACCTTGCCAAGCTCCGCGCCAAGATGCTGACCTCGGTGACGCTTGCCGGTGAAAAACCCGCCGGGCGAATGCAACGGCTTGGGCGGCTGTGGCTGGCGTGTGGCAAGTACCAGACGCTCGAAGATGAGATTGAGCAGATCAATGCCGTCAGTGTCGATGCGATCAAAGATTTGATTGATCGGTTCCCGCTTGATGACTGCACGCTTGGCCGAATGATCCCGAAATCTGAAGGTTGATCAGGCGACTTTTTTGGGCACGAAGGATCGAATCGCCGAGGTCGGGGAGACTTGTGCGGCTTTGACGGCCTTGGTTGAAGCAAGCACCAGTTTTTCAGGTGAGACAAAGAGCATCGCGGTGCTCTCGTCCAATGTCGCCAAACCAATATGAACTCGAACAAGTTGATCGACCTCGGGGACATCTGGAATCCATCTTTTCATGGACTCCATGAATTGCTCGGTAAACCCTGTGGCCGCCCTTGATGCTGTGGGACGATCCACCTCAGGAAGGACAACGCCAAAATCATGTGTAGACAACCGACAAATGGCTCCGCCCATGGGTTCAAAGAGTTTCAGCAGGATCACTGAAGTTCCAATCACGATATCATCGTGGGATTCTTGCCCGAGTGTTTTATTGACTTCATCAAGTCCGGCCAGCGATACTTGGATCACTGTGATGTCTACTTCGCCGGGCTTGACGGTGCTGTAGACCTGGCGGATGGCGTGCTTGAATCCTTCGCGGTTGAGTACACCAGTCATTGGGTCGATGGCTTGTGTGCCCTCTGCCATTGATCCAACTTCTTTTGCTGAATAACTCTCAATTTCGTGATCACGGGTCATTGCAATGAGTCTGCGATCAGCGCGGGTCAGGATATCCTCGGGGCTTTCTTGCTTGCCCACATCCACTTCCAAAACTTTGGCCATCTCTCGTGATGCTTCGCCGGTTTGGACGACGATCTCATCAATTTCTGAATCACTCAGATCCAACCAGGTCTGTCCGCGTGCGTAGGCATTGCGGAGTGCCTCGGTTGGATTTTCTGCACTCAAGACTGCATGGATCAAGTTCCCCAGGGCAATGCACCGCGCGACTTTGGAATAGTCAGACGGACACGCTGTCGGGCGTTCGTGGTAGTTAATCGGAACAGCGATTTCAGGAGGAAGTTTCCATTTTTCTGCGATGGATGCGCCGACTCCTGCGTGCTGGAGTTCGAACTCTTTGAGTTCGGCGCGTGCGAGATTGGAGTGGTCGCCGTTGACGCTTTGGACAACATCGCAGTATTGTTGTTTCATGGATCGGTACATGGCGATCATGCCAATGTCCTGAAGCAGGCCTGCGAGAAAACACTCGTCGGTGTCTTCTGCGAATGATTTGGTGTCTGCGATGATTTTGGCAGCGATGGCGGTATCGAGCCCACGCTTCCAATAATCGGCGTAATCGAAAGTATCGCCCTCTTTGCCTTCAAAGGCAGAGACCAAGGAGAAGCCAAGCACGAGCGATTTGACTGGACCGAGCCCGAGCATGATGAGTGCTTTTTCGATTGAAGAGCATCGTTTGCGAAGACCATAGAAACTGGAGTTGACGGTGCGAAGCACTTTGGCAGAAAGCGCCTGATCCATGGTGATCTGGCTTGCCAGTTCCGTCATTTTGACATCGGGGTCCGAGGTGAGTTCAAGGACCTTGGCCGCCACTGCGGGAAGCGATGGTAAATTCGGGCAATTCAGGATGTCCGTTAGGAGATCGGTATCCATGACTCGATCGTTCTCTTTGGTTGGTGTCCACCCGATCCGTCGGATGTCTCTATGAGATCATCGACGCAATTGATGCATCTCTTGATGGTTTCGACGATTTACGACGACTGGTCAAGAAATGAGTAGTATTCCCCCAATGGGTTCAACAGCCAATGCAGTGCTGGGATTTCGGTGCCTGTACGCTCTCGGATGTAGGCCCCCAACAATCGGGCCAGGCGACTGTTCTGATCGCCGGATTGCTCCATAAACCGTCCAATTGGCGGATTCTGTCCCAGCGATTTCATCAACTCGATACTCTGGGCTCGTATCCGCCAAACCCCCTGAGCCACCGAGCGAGAATGATCCGCCAACACACCGGCTCCTGTTATCGGGTCTTGGGTGACCCCCCCAAGTTGGGCAGAAAATCCATACACATCTGAGGGAATCAACGGGTTCCCTGTCAGGACATCATGATCCACAATCGGCATCGCGCCCACCGCAACCAGAACAGTCCAGAGATACCACGCCAACATCCCCAGTGTCTGAGATTCCAGTTCTGCTGAATCGCTGATCTCCGGAGCATTGCAGAAATTGAGTAATTCACCCAATGCTTCAAACACCGAGGCGTGTGGGTCGTGGTCTTGGATGAGCCGTGGTATGAGGTCAATACCCAGCATTGCGGCGTTGTAGGCCAAGATATGCTGACGGATTCCACGCATTGGTCCGAGAAGGTCCCACTGGGTGAGCAAGGCCAATTCAGAGTTTGGTCGAAGAATGGCGGCCATGTGACCCAGCGTGCAAAGCTCCAAACCACCCGAAAATGACGAACGATCCCGTTTGGACCCTTTGGCCAACACGCGGATCATGCCATGGTCTCTGGTGAGTAGAACAGCGGTCTGCGAGGTCTCTGACCAGTCCCATATTCGAACACAGATGGCTTGGTCCTCTATCATCGGCATCCTGAACAGTAGGATGATTTTGACTCAATTTGGAACATCGTCCGAACCCGATTCAAATCAATGCGAATGATTCGGGGTAGAAATGAGGCATTTTGTTGTGTTTTGCCTGATTTCTGGTATGATTGAAACATCAGCCCGCTCGGGCGATTGTTGTAGAGTCTCAAGAACATGGGTGGCAACACCCCCACAAACAAGAAATTCCTGGAGGAATTGTATCATGGCGATTCATACGCGCACGCTATTCGTCACCGCTTTGGTCATGTCATCTGGCATGGCACTGGCTGGTGAACATGGAGAGGTCTTCTCCACCTGTGGCACCGATGCCGGTGTCCAACCACGCCAACTCGTTGGTGCAGGGGTCATGCCCGCCGATGCACTTGAGTACCGGTTGACCGATGAACAAGTTGAAGCACTCAATGTCCACCAACGAGAGCTGTTGCTCTCGTTTGAGCGATTGGTCTATGAGGGTGATATTGCTCCTCATGTGTGTTTGCATCCTGATACTGACCCAAAGGTTGCCGAGGCCTTTGAGCAGTTCCTCAACGACCTCTGGTTTGCTGATCCAAATCCAAACTCCTTCATCCTCTCGACACGCTGGACAGCGACGGCCACCGATGGTCTCGGACTCTCCCAAGGTGATCCCACCACATTGACCTACTCGTTTATTCCAGATGGAACCACGATCTCAGGAGAAGGACCTTCGAATCTCATTAGTTTCATGAATAACCGCATCGGTCCGGGCAACTGGGAGCCCTTGTTCCAGACTGCACTCGATGCATGGGGCAATATCTCAGGGCTCACTTATATCCATGAGCCCAATGACGATGCCCGTATCCTCAGCGGCGGCGGGGCGGCTGGCGTTCTCGGTATTCGTGGTGATGTCCGCATTGGCGGAAACTTCATCGACGGCAACAGTGGTGTCCTGGCGTTCAACTACTTCCCCAACGGGGGCGACATGGTACTTGATACCGGCGATGGCAACTTCTACGGCAACAGTTCGGGCGGCTACATCCGCCTTCGCAATGTCGTCACCCATGAAGCCGGACATGGCATCGGACTGGCGCATATCGAATCGGATTCCGATCGATTCCTGATGGAACCGTTTATCGACATCAGCTTCACAGGCCCACAAATGGATGACATCCGTGGTGCCCAGCGTGGGTATGGCGACTTTGACGAAAACAACAACTCGACCGGATCAGCTACTCAACTCCAAGCAACCCCATTTGTTGGCGGCAACTTCATCATCACCACCTTCCGCTCAATGGATGACAACTCAGACTTTGACTACTACTCAGTGCCCACAGATGAACCCGTCACCATGGTCGTCTCCCTAACACCAAGCGGCGGCTCATACCAACAGACCGCACAAGGCGGCGGCGGCGGTGGCTCATTCTTCAATGCCAACGCAGTCTCTGATCTCCAGTTCAGTGTTCGGGATTCCACCAACACAGTCATGGTCAGCGTTGATGACACTGGAGCGGGACTCACAGAGTTCACTTCCATCGAACTCCCAAACCCAGGTCAATACTATATTCTGGTTGATGGCGACAATGTCAACAACATCCAGACCTACAGCTTGACCGTGTCGTTCACCACACTGGATGTCCCGGCTGACTGCCCAGCAGACCTCACCGGCGAGGGTGACCTGAACTTCCTTGATGTCTCGGCCTTCCTCACCGCCTTTGGGAATCAAGAACCCGCCGCAGATTTCACCAACGACGGCAACTACAACTTCCTCGATGTCTCGGCATTCCTCACCGCCTTCGGCGACGGCTGTCCGTAAAACTCGACGGTCTCAAGACCTTTCTAAGCCCCGCATTCGTGCGGGGCTTTTTTTGTTCTTCCCATTCAGCCAACATCCCCACGCCTACCGTTGTGCATGTATTTTTCACTCATCGACCGGGTTCTCGAACGCTCCGACACTTCACTCGTTGCCATCAAGCATGTCAGCAGTGCCGAGGAGTATCTCCAGGATCACTTTCCGGACTTCCCGGTTCTGCCGGGCGTTATGATGCTCGAAGCCATGACCCAAGCCGCCCGATCACTCCTCGATCCAGACAACCAAGCCCAGCAGCCCTGGGTCCTCTGCCAGGCCAAGGCCCTCAAATACGGGGCCTTCGTCCGTCCAGGCGCGACCATCCGCATCACGGTCAATCTCCACAAACACAACGACGACGGCTCCGTCGATTTCAAAGGCGATGTCCGCCTCATCGAACCCGATGACCAAATCACCAACGACGACCTGACAGCCCTCCCCGTCGCCTGCTCAGGACGCATCACCCTCCGCCCCACTACAGCTGGCGCAACCACATGAGCATGATCTGCGTCCCCATCATGGTCGAGGAAGCGAACAACGCCCTCCTCGATGCATCGCTCGCCCAAGCCAAAGGTGCTGATCTGGTCGAATATCGAGTTGATCTCCTGTTTGAAGACCGCGACGATGAATCGCTCGAAATCCGCATCGCTCGCGTGCTTGATCTGGTCAAAGAATCTCCGCTGCCTTGTATCGTCACCTGCCGACCCCACTGGGAAGGCGGCGACTACCACGGCGACGACGACCAACGCATCGCCCTCTATCTCGCCCTGGGCACCAGTGATCACCCACCAGCGTACATCGATGTCGAACTTGCAACTTACACACGATCCGCCAACATCCGGCAAAAAATCAATCTTGCGGTTGGCCATGGGCTGATTCGCAAACTGCTGCGGACCTCCTCTACAAGATTGATCCTGTCATCGCATGATTTCGAAGGGCGACCAAGCGACCTGACCCGCAAGATCATCGCGATGAACGACGAACCCGCGTGCAGCGTCGTCAAGATCGCCTACCGCGCCCGGTCGATCCGCGACAATCTCGAAATCTTCGAAATCCTGCGTGATCGCCAGAAGCCGACGATTGCCCTGTGCATGGGCGAGTTCGGATTGATGAGCCGGGTACTGGCCCCCAAGTTCGGCGGCCTGCTAACCTTTGCGTCTTTGCGCGATGAAGCCATGACCGCCCCGGGGCAGCCGACGATTGATGAGTTGCTCGGCCTCTACCGATTCCGCTCCATCAAAGCAACCACCAAGGTCTACGGCATCATCGGCTGGCCGGTCACCCAATCCATGTCCCCACTGGTGCACAACGCCGGCTTCGAGAATATCTGCTGGGACGGGGTGTACCTGCCGATGCCGATCGTGGCGGACCCAAATGATCCTGAAGGGTCTGAAACGAGTTTTAATGTCACTGTCAGCCAACTTATTGAAGACAAATCAGTCATTTTCTGTGGGGCAAGTGTAACGATTCCACATAAGGAACATGCTGCAATAATTCCTATTAGAGGATTACTGAATTGTTTCTACAAAAATGATCCTGTGAAACGCATTGGTGCCGCGAACACGATCACTCAGTGGTGGTCAAATATTGAGTTTGACCATCGCACCTGCGATGGAATTTCACTTGTGAATTCAGATGCGACAGCCATTCATGATTTACTACAGGACATGCTCGGGGATCTGAATGGCAAGAAGATTGCACTGATCGGTGCGGGTGGTGTGGCGAAAGCAGCTGCATCCAGCTCAGCACGAGATGGTGCCGCAGTGCTGATTATAAATCGAACTCATTCTCGGGCTACGGAAACTGCTGAGCAACTGCTTACCGATAGCGAAGACGGATATTTCGGGTCAATCCATGCCATCGACATGGACCAACTCCCAGACCTCATCGCCGATGCCTACATCAACTGCACCCCCGTCGGCATGAAAGACGGCCCAGACCCCGAAGGCCTCTCCATCCCCATCGACGACATGCCCCCACTCCCACCCGAAACCGTCTTCTTCGACACCGTTTACAACCCCATCGAAACCCCGATGCTCAAGGCCGCCAAGGACCACGGCTACCGCACCATCGACGGCGTGCAAATGTTCGTCAAACAAGCCGAGGCCCAGTTTGAACTCTGGACCGAACAATCCGCACCCGCCGGCCTCTTCGACCAACTCGTCCGCGAAAAATTTGTATGTGAGCAGCCCTCCGATTCTGGACCGACAAAGCATCAATGACCCAGGAATAACCACTCCCTTTGGCGTGTTCTTCGTGTATCTTTGACCAGGAGAACCCATGACACGAACCAGCACAATCATCCCGATCGCGGCCATCGCTTTTCTGGGAACCGCAATAACTCTTCTTGCCAACACGACCTGGGCAACTGCACAAAATCCGACCGAGAACACCACCATGACCCAGACCACCAATCAATATTCACAATCAGGCCACAACATCACACGGCTCAGCGACGAGAAAATCCAAACCCTCGCCAAAGACCTCACCGACGATGAACGAAAAATCATCCTCAACGACGGCACCGAAGCACCCTTCTGTGGCAATCTCCTCGATAACAAAAAAGACGGCACCTACCACTGCCGGCTCTGCAAACTCCCACTCTTCGGCAGCAACTCCAAATTCAAATCAGGCACCGGCTGGCCAAGCTTCTTTACGCCAATGGACCCCGACCATGTCCTCACCGAATCCGACAACACCCATGGCATGACCCGCGAAGAAATCACCTGCGCCCGCTGCGGCGGACACCTGGGCCATGTCTTCCCCGACGGCCCAGAACCCACCGGACTCCGCTTCTGTGTCAACTCGGCATCACTCGAGTTCTTTGAAGACGGAGACACCCTACCCAAGGCCGCACTTCCAGCCCAAACCCAAACCGCCTACTTCGCCGGCGGATGCTTCTGGGGCATCGAAGACCGCTACGCCAAACTCCCCGGCGTACTCAATGTCATCTCCGGCTACCAAGGCGGTGACGACACCAAAACAACCTATGAAGAAGTCCTCAAAGGAACCACAGGCCACGCCGAATCCGTCAAAGTCATCTTTGATCCATCCATCGTCAGCTACGGCGAACTCCTCGCATGGTTCTTCCGCATCCACGACCCAACCCAAGGCGACCGCCAAGGCCCAGACATCGGCACCCAATACCGATCAGCCATCTACACCACCTCCGACGATCAGTTCAACCAAGCCCAGGCCTTCATCGCCGCCCAACAAAAAGAAGGCCGATGGTCCAAACGAACCATCACCACTGAACTACGCACTGAATCTGATGCCAAGTTCTACGAGGCCGAAGAGTACCACCAAGACTACTACGCCCGCACCGGCGGCGCATGCGCCGCCCCAATCTACCCCGAAGATTAAATCTACAAGGTGGCCCGGATCGCCGAGCCGGTCTTCGTTTTCAAAGTCATTTCCCCTGAAAGAACCCGGCTCGGCGATCCGGGCCACCGAAGAACTAGTATCCCATCGCCCGCTCGATCGCCCCGACCAAGGTGTGCAACGCGAGCATATGAAGTTCCTGAATACGATCCGCAGTCTCACCAGGAACAACAAACTCCGCATCACCCTTGCCAGCAAGCCGCCCGCCATCTTTGCCAAGGAACAACGCGACATGCAACCCCTTCCCCTTGGCAACATCCACGGCCTTGATGACATTCTCCGAGTTCCCCGAAGTGGACATCGCAATCAACACATCACCCTCATTGCCAAGCCCTTCGATCCACCGGCTAAAGACCTGATCGAATCCATAGTCATTGGCCGTGCAAGTAATATGCCCGGGATCAGCACACACGATGGCCGGGATTGATGGCCGATCTTTGCGGTACCGCCCCGTAAGTTCTTCACAAAAATGAATCGCATCGGCACACGACCCGCCATTGCCGATCGCCAGCACTTTGCCGCCTTTGTTGATTCGATCCGCAATCACGGCCGCCAACTCGGCGACCTTGATCGCATTTGCGGCATCGCCAGCAAACACCCCCGCAAGCCGGGCCGCCTCGGCCAACTCGGCTTGAATCACATCGGTCTGGTTCTGTGTTGTGGTCATGGTCAATGATATGTCACGACCACTTGGTCATGTGCCATTTCTTTTTGCCTCGGCGGATGGCGATAAATGAGCCGTAAAGCAGGTGGGATTCGGTCAGTTGGGTGTCCTTGGCAATCTTCTCGCCATTGATCGACACCGAACCTTCATTGAGAAACTCGCGGGCCTCGCGATTCGACGAAGCAAGCCCGGTGGACTTGAGCATCTCGACCATATCAACACCCCCGGCCAGATCAACTTTGGCATATTCAGTCGTCGGCACACTGGCAAAAACTTCAAGCATCGTCTGCTCATCAAGCGTCCCAATATCACCACTGAACAACGCCTTGCCCGCCGCCTCGGCGTTCTCCATCGCGGCTTGCCCATGAAGAATCTTGGTCGCTTCTTGGGCGAGTGTTTGTTGAAGTTCTCGCTTGCCGGGGTTGTCTTGATGCCGGGCGATGAGCGATTCGATGGCGTCTTGGTCAAGGAAAGTAAACACCTTGATCCACCCCTCGGCGTCTTGGTCAGTCGCGTTGAGCCAGAACTGGTAGTACGCGTATGGCGAGGTGCGAGCGGCCGTCAACCACACGGCTCCGGTTTCGGTCTTGCCGAACTTGCCGCCGTCGGCCTTGGATACGAGGGGAGCGGTGAGGCCGAATGAATGGTTGGCAAATGATCTTGATCGAATAGCAATCCGATTCAAAATTGCAACTAACTCTCTTGGCAAATCGGGATGATCCCGCCATGTTTCGATTAGCTCAGCAAACTGGATCAAAGAACGCTGGATTTCAGGGAATGTAGGAGGCAACACCGCAAATACTTCAGTCCGACGAGCTAAGTCATCCCAATTAAATTTTCCTTCACCAGTCTTCCTTGCTCTCTGTATTGTCTTAATCATTTCACTGCTTGAAGCCAATGTGCTTGCTCTCTGCCGGCGAATGAAATCTAACCCAGCAATAATGTTTCCGTACTGGTCGCTCCCACCGAGTTGCACCGTCACGCCTTCATGCTCATACAAATGTGCAAAGTCGTACGCCTGGAGGATCATGTACGAAAACTCGGTATAACTGATCCCCTGCTCGCGGTTGTTGAGCCGGTCTTTGACCGATTCTTTCTGCATCATCATGTTCACCGAAAAATGCTTCCCGATATCACGCAACGCTTCGATATAGGAAATCTTGCTCAACCAATCGTTGTTATTCAAAGGGATGTAGTCGGCCCCATCCATCTTGTTGAGGATCGCGTCGTAGATTGGTTTCTGGGCATCGACATTCCCCTGCACCATCTCCTCGGTCATCATCATCCGCTCGGCACTCTTGCCCGACGGATCACCAATCAACCCCGTCCCGCCACCCATCACCACCACAGGCACATGCCCGGCCCGTTTGACATGAGCCAGCAGCATAATCGGCACCAGATTCCCAATCGTCAACGAATCGGCCGTCGGATCAAACCCGGCATAAATCTTCCGAGGCGACTTGTCAGGATCAGCCAGGTGCGCCCTCAGCCCGTCCGTATCCGTACAGTCCTTCAGAAGCCCGCGCCATTGCAACTCGTCAATAAGGTCGATCCATTTGCTCATGCTGGGAGCGTAGGTCAATTCCGCTCACAGATCATGGTATCCGGGCCTGGACTTCCCAATCCTTGCTGGTCGCGTCGTTGGACCAGTGTTGCATGTCGTTGTACTCGTCCCAGCCCCACTGCTCGGCGTGCCCATCGAGCATCCCGGCGATGCCTTTGCCTTTGTATCGGAGCGAGACGCCGCCGGAGTTGGATTCTGGGTGTTCTGTGTTTGCTGCGTAGATGTCTTCCCACTGCCGGCCGGTCGTGGAGTAGAGGTGTGGAGGTTTGACGATGAAGTAGCCCTCGATGGTGCCATAGCCGGGCAAGAGTGAGGGCTCGGTGATCGAGCGGGCACTGGAGAAACTCATGAGATAACTTGGTCGATTGACCTGGTGGAGTTTATCAACATGGAACTTCCCAAAGACCCGACGGCCTGCACTCGACCAAGGCAGATTGTCGCCATTGGCACCGCCTCCGACGAAATACGAGTTGAGTCCGAAGGACGGGTACAGCGAA
>JALSHW010000283.1 GCA_026982035.1 Phycisphaerales bacterium
ATTGAGCCATCCCGTCATCTGATTCGGGCAACACCAAGACCACCCGCATCGGGGCAACACCGATTTGCGAAGCCCATCCGATCCAGTCGGCACAGAGACGAGAAAGATCATCTTCGTGAAGTGCGTTTTCTGGGCTGCTTTGACCAACACGCATCGAACCGGCGGCGATGAGTTGTCCACGCCTAGACCAAGTCCAAATGAGTCGGGAGCGATCGGGGTCCAGGACAATGCAGCCACAGATGGGATCGTCGGTGGAGATCACCCGCTGCGAATCGCGGGCATTTGAGCGGTGGGGGGCACCAGGATCCCACACGGCGGCGATGAGTGTCCAGATATTCTCAACACGATCGACCCGGATGCCCATCGAATCAAGTTCGTCGATGAGCAAGCGGGCCGGGACATCGGGGGTCGCAAGGACGGCTCGGCGCGAGCCGTCGGAGGTTTGTTCGTCAGAGAGGGATTCGTAGTGCATTTCCAGTGGGAGGTTGGGGAATCGTTCTCCCATTGAAGAGTGAAGTCCGCCAGAGTGAAGTTCCCCATCGAGGGCATCGTCGTCGTGGTCGGTATCGAGTTGATCGATGGCCGCGGCGATCATTTCGGGATTGGTGTCTTCGGGCTTGGTCCAGGTGCAGATGGCACCATCAGTGTCCAAGCAGAGGATTGGCAGGGTTTTCGATGACCCTCCCCCCGCTTTGAGTCGTTGTTTGATCCAGACCGCTGCATTGTCGATGGTTTCTAGAATGGCATCCGGGGTACCTCCAGCGGTGGCGTTCCAGTGATCGTCGGCGTGGGAGCCGACCATGCGAACACCCGCCAAGGCGAGTCCTCGGTCGGTGCGTTGGAGATAGCAGATGCGGTCGTTCAAGTGGTGGTCTTTGATTGGTTTTTGAATGATGGTGAGGGGGAATCTGTAAATGTGATGGTGTTAATTGTTGTCGTTTTGTTGGTTTTTGTTTCGATCATTTCCAGCACCGGCTCGAAAGGAGGCGAGGGGTTCTCGATCGAATCCGGGGGGGCCTTTACCTATTTTTTGCCGTCTGAGGATACGCTCTTGCATAGCGCGTTGTCGGGCGGGCATCTTGCTGAGTTCATCAATCTCTTCAGGGCTTAGGATAACATCTCCCTCCTTTTGAGGCACCGACACAACGACCACATCAGAGCCCGAGGACATACTGATCGATGGCCCATTCTTGGAAGCGAGTTTGATTCGCTCTTCGACTTGCCCATCGGTGACCAAAATAAACTTGGGTCGCACGGCTTTGATCGTCAGATCATCAAGCCCCATCGATCCAGCGAGTGCAACATCGCCTTCGGCGACGATCCGTTGGGTGCCATCGATGCGGATGAAGGCGAGGGGTCGATCACTGTCGTTGATGTATCCGGTGTAGCGAACCCGTTTGGAAATTTGCCCTGAATCATCGAATGCGGGCTCGTCGGCGGGCTCGTTTGTTTGGGTGGTATCGGGGACAGAGGTGACTTGGGGGGCGTTGTCGAGCATCGCCAAGCGGGCGGCCACTGAGCCGGGGTCGATCCGGGCATGACCAAGATTGAGGATGTCGGCGGAGGATTGATCCGATGGGTCTGGGTTGAGTCCGGGGGTTGGGGATTGGGG
>JALSHW010000284.1 GCA_026982035.1 Phycisphaerales bacterium
CCGATGCACTCAACGGGCACAACTGCGGGGACATACCCAGACAATCGCAAGCGATATGCCACTGATGAGGAGGTGATGAGGAGCCCAAAGGGGTGCAAGGTCCAGATAATGGGTGTTGGGCTTTAGCCCTGGTACTTGCGGACGATCAAGCTGACATTGTGTCCGCCGAAGCCGAAGGTGTTGTTCATGACCGTGGTGATGGGCATTTCACGGGCGACATTGGCCACGATGTCCACATCGGCACAGTCGGGGTCGACTTCATCGAGATTGATGGTCGGAGCGACGATGTTCTCGTTGACGGCATGAATACAGGCGATGAGTTCAACGGCTCCTGAGGCACCCAGACAGTGGCCATGCATGGATTTGGTGGAGTTCATGACCAATCCGCCGTTGACGCCGCCTTTGGTGGCGTGGTCGCCGAAGACCGTTTTGACGGCGATGACCTCGGCGACATCGCCCAGCGGGGTGGAGGTGCCATGGGCGTTGATGTAGTTGATGTCTTCTGGGTTGAGACCGGCGTCGTCGAGGGCCCACTTCATTGCGTGCCCGGCTCCGCGTCCTTGGGGGTGCGGGGCGGTGATGTGTCCGGCATCGCAGGAGTTGGCGGCGCCGCAGAGTTCGGCGTAGATGGTCGCTCCGCGGGCTTTGGCGTGATCTTCGGATTCGAGGACATAGACGGCGGCCCCTTCACTGAGGACGAATCCGTCGCGGCCGCTGTCGAATGGACGAGAGGCCTTCTCCGGGGCATCGTTGCGGGTTGAGAGGGCCTTCATGGTCATGAAGGCGCCGAGACACAGGGGGGTCAGGGCGGCTTCAGAGCCACCTGCGAGCATGACATCGGCTTTGCCTGATCGGATGGCTTCCATCGCGTCGCCGATGGCGTGGCCTGAGGAAGCGCAGGCGGTGGCGTGGGTGGAGGCGGGGCCTTGGAGATTGAAGCGGATGGAGATGTTCCCGGTGACGGCGTTGGCCATGAGTTTGGGGACGGTGAAGGGGGAGATTCTGGATGGGCCTTTGGCAACCATGGTCTGGACGCTGGTTTCGATGGTGGAGATGCCTCCGATTCCTGAGCCCATGACGATGCCTTGGCGTTCGGGGCTTCCTTTGGAGAAATCAAATCCTGAATGATCGACGGCTTCTTGGGCGGCGCAGAGCCCGAGCAGCGAGACCCGATCCATCCGTTTGGCTTCGCGTTTTTCAAGGACTGAGTCGGAGGTCCAGTCTTTGACTTGGCCTCCGATGGTGACGGTCCATCCTTCGTATTTGCGGAAGTCTTCGGAATCGATGGTGGTGATGCCGGAGCGACCGGCTTTCATGGATTCCCATGTATCGGCGGCGTTGTGCCCGATGTTGGTCAGTGCGCCGTAGCCAGTGATGACGACACGATGACGAGGGGTAGGGGTCATAGAGGGTTCCTGATGTGGTCTGACGGGGTTTGGTTGGGGGCCAAGACAAATACACAAGCCCCGTCGGTATAGGCCGAGGGGCTTCTTTGGTTCATCGCATCGGCGGGATTATTCCGTGCCGTTGGCTTGCATGATGAAGTCAATGGCGTTGCCCACGGTCAGGATTTTTTCGGCCTGATCGTCTGGGATGGAAGTTTCAAACTCGTCCTCAAACTCCATGACGAGTTCGACGGTGTCGAGACTGTCGGCGTTGAGGTCTTCCATGAAACTGGTGTCGCGGGAGATTTTCTCCTTTTCGGCACCCATTTGCTCGGCCACGATTTCGATTACCTTTGATTCAATTTCCTGTTCGGTCACTGCTTGATCTCCGCTCAATCGATCGGGGTCCCTTGGCTCGTGCGCTCCATACGCCCGAGAATCTCGTCCTCGATCTGGCCACGATTGTATCCAGTCAGTGTAGGGATTGCACAGCCCAAATTCGATCATCAAAGTAGAACTTTGTTCGGTGTGGTCGGATTATCGTCCCTCTGGGCTCCCTCCCATTCGGATTCATCCGGTTCAGCCATTCGATCTAGGTCCTAGAGCCATATTCCATCACATTCATCGTGCATCAAGGCCAAGAACCCGTCGAAACACACTCCAGCAGCACGCGGCGTATCCGCACACGCTGCCTCTGGAGGAGTCGTCATGGGAACAATGCCCAAGGAACCTGATGCGTTTGTCGAGCATGTGGTCAAACTGATCAAACGCATGCAGCCCGAGTTCAATATCAACCGGGTCACCCCCAACGAGCTCCATGTCAATGGACGACGGCTCGATCTGGAGAACCTCTACCGGATGGTCGCCCACGAGCCCGATCGTGGAACCGACATCGTGGAGCATTTTCTCGATCAACTCTTCTTGGGCGATCACTCCGAGGTCAACGACATTCCTCTGGATCAAGCCAAGGCGCGGATCATGCCTCGCATTCAGCCGACTTCGATCTTTGAGCATCTGACTGAATCACTGGTGGCCCATGTGCCGTTTGTCAATGACACGGTGATTGTGTTTGTGCTTGATATGCCTCACATGACGGTGAGTATCACGATGGATCAGGTGGTGCGGTGGGGGATCACGATTGAAGAGGTCGAGGAGTTTGCTCGTGAGAATCTTGATTTGTATGCTCCGGAACTCGAGATGCAGGTCATCGAGAGTGCCGAGGGTGGCAAGGCGGTGATTGTCGCTGAGCAGGACGGGTACGACGCTGCCAGGTTGCTGATGGGCGATCTGCACGCCAAGCTGGCGCATCATCTTGGACCGGATTTCTATGTGGCGACCCCGGCGCGGGATATGTTCATCGCGTTGAGCTGTGAGCCCGATTCGTTTGTCCAACGGCTGCGAGATCGGGTCGATGAGGACTTTACCCGATTGCCATATCCGATCACCAAGGACCTGTTCTTGGTCACCCAGGACGGTGTGGCGGGGACGACTTGGATGAACTCCGATGCGGCCTAGGTCTGGATATAGGTCTGGATATAGGTCTGGATTTGGAACCTACAGTCCGCTGTGATTCTGCTGATTGACAATTACGACTCGTTTACTTGGAACCTTGTTCAGCGATTGGGTGAGATTGATCGGGACTTGGAGCCGGATCGTGATCTTGTCGTCAAGCGGCATGATGAGATCACGCCTGAGCAGGCGTCGGCACTTGATGGTGGTTCAGGGCCGAGCCATGTGATTATTTCGCCAGGGCCTTGCACACCCAAAGAAGCGGGGGTTTCTGGTGCGATGATTGAGCACTTTTCCGGGAAGGTGCCGGTGCTGGGGGTGTGTCTTGGGCATCAGTGCATGGCCGACATGTGCGGCATGACCGTTGCCAGGCATCCCAAACTCATGCACGGCAAAACCTCCGAGATCAATCACGATGGGCGGGGTGTCTTTGCCGGGATTGAGTCGCCTGCGACTGTTGCTCGGTATCACTCGTTGATCGTTGAGCCCTCGACTGTCCCGGCGTTGGTGCCCGGTCAGGATGGCTGGGAAATCTCCGCGACCTGCACCGATGAGATTGATGGTAAGCAAATCGAGGTCATTATGGGGATGCGACGGGTCTGGGCTGATGATTCAAACGGTGCCAAGGCCCCGCTTGAAGGGGTGCAGTTTCATCCCGAATCGTTCATGACCCCCAGTGGTTCGATCATGCTCTGGAATTTTTTGCGGATGGGGGATGCTGGGCGTGATCTTCCCATGCCTGCGATGGGTGAAGCGATCGTCTAGGCCTGTACATTGTCAGCCGATCCCGGCTATCCTTAGGACATGATCCATCCTTCCCCAACCACCAAAGTTGACCCCACACTGACCCGCACCACGATTGATGCTCTTTGTGATGAGGACACGCCTTGCGTGTGTTTGAGTTTTGCCAATACGAACTACAAGTTGTGTCTGGACCCTGGGTGCTGTATTGACAAGCTGCGATCCATGGTCGGTAAGACCGTTTTGGGCACGATCCATGCGACGGCTCGGCGGATTGATCCGGTTTCAGCGGGTGGGCGAAGCATTGACCCGGTGGCGGGTCGGCCTCGGCGGGTGATGGGCAAGATTGTGGGGATTGATCCTCGATCCAATGGGTTGGTGGTCAATGTTGGCCCGGACATGGCGGTGTGGTTGACGCTTGGGGCTCCGGGTCAGGAGGCCAAGGATTTTGCCGAGGTTGAGTTCATCACCTGCGACATCGAGCCAGGGGCATCATTCAAATTCAAAGAACAAGCGTAAGAGCAGGGTGCCACTACTCGCCGTTTTCGGCGCAGTGGTGTTTTTGTTTGTCGTGCATTTGTCGTGCAATAGTTGTGTACTCAAGACACTACTGCGCATAAGAATGCGAGTAGTGGCACCCTGGTTTAGTCACGCGATTCGCGGATCGACCCAGCGGTACAGCACATCCACAACCAAGTTGAACAGAATCAGCATCGTGGCGAAGATCAGGACGACGCCCATGATGAGGAAGAGGTCTTTGTTTTGGACGCCATTGACGAAGTGCTGTCCCATTCCTGGGATGGTGAAGACTTGCTCGATGACGAACGATCCGGTCATGGCCAATGCCGCGGCCGGGCCGAGGAATGAAAGCACAGGCAAGAAGGCGTTCTTGAGGGCGTGCTTGTACAGCACGGCGTTTTCTGAAGCACCTTTGGCGCGGGCGGTGCGGATGTAGTCGGCTCCGAGGGCTTCGATCATGCCCATGCGGGTCAGTCGAGCGATGTAGGCGGCAAAGGGCAGCGAGAGCGTCACCGCAGGCAGCACCGCCTTCATCGGCCCGCCCCAGCCGCCGACGGGGAACAACGGAATCAACACGGCAAAGACCAGCAGCAACGCCGTCCCGATGACAAAGCTCGGCAGCGAAATCCCGATCATCGCGACGGTCAGCGTGAAGAGGTCGCTGGCGGAGTTTGGTTTGACGGCCCCGATGACCCCGGCTCCAACGCCCACGACCAATGCGATCAAAATCGACGCAGCGCCAAGGGTGACTGAGACTGGGAGTGCTGAACTGACGATTTCGTTGACGGTCCAGTCGTCGTATTCGAGCGATGGGCCAAGATCAAAGATCGGTCGATGCACTGCGGGAAAGCCGGCGTCTTGGGCGGCTTGTTGGTCGCGTGAGAGATCGCCGCTGATCCAGTCCTTGGCGTATTCAAAGCCCGTGACGCTGCTCAGGTAGGAGATATAGAACCTTGGAAATGAATCGAGGTTGTATTGTTTTTTCATCTGCTCGACGACTTCGGGCTTGGGTCGTTTGTCTGGGTTTTCGAGCGGGTTGCCTGGGACCGCCCATGCCAGGGTCAGGGTGATGGTGTAGATCACGATAAGGATCAGCGGGAGGGCGGCGAGTCGGCGGAGGATCATGGTGATCATGCTGGTCATGGCGTGGGCTCCGTTTGAACTCGATCGGGGTTCATCGGGCGTGGTTGGTCTGGGCCGATGCCGTCGCCGAGGACATCGATGAGGTAGGCGTTTTGTTTGGTTCGGGGGTGGGTGGAGAGCCCGGTGATTTTTTTGGCATCAAACATGTAGACCGTTGCGTAGTGGAAGATCGGGACCAATGGGAGGTCTTCTTCGATCAGGATTCGCTCGGCCTCACTCAGCAGGGCCATGCGTTTGACCGGATCGAGTTCGACGGCGGCTTGGTCGAGAAGGTCGTCGAAGACAGGATTGTTGTAGGCCCGGTCGTTGTTGCCGTCTTTGGATTGGTTGATGTTGAGGAAGGTGGTGGGGTCGCCATAGTCTCCGAACCATCCGGCTCGGGCGGTCATGTATTGCTTATTTTTGAGGTCTTCGCGGAAGATTTTGAGTTCTTTTTGGGAGAGTGAGGTTTGGACGCCGAGCGTTTTTTGCCAGCTCTTGGCGATGGCTTGTCCGATGAGGTCGTGGCCTGCGCTTTTGTTGAAGGCGAGTTCGACGACAAAGTCGTCGGGGAAGTTAGCTTCTTTGAGCAAGGCCTTGGCTGTGGCGATGATCGCGTCGCGTTCTTCTTGGGTGGTGGCGTCGCCGATGTTGGGGAGTCCGGCTGGGGAGGTGTATCCGCCGATGGAGCCGGGGGGGATGAGTGTGTGGGCGGTGGGTTCTCCGAGCCGTCGGATTTCTTTGGCGATCGATGCTTTGTCGATGCACATGGCAAAGGCGCGTCGGACACGGGCGTCGGCAAAGGGGTTGTCTCGCCCGTCGGGCAATCGGGGCTTGCAGTTGAAGTTGTAGAAATAAGTCCCGAACGATGAGACGGCATGGGTCTGGGCGCGGGGGTCATCGGGGAGCATCCGGGTGATGGAGAACTGGTCATGGCCGAGTGCTTGGAGTTCGGCGACGCGGTCTTTGTGTTCATCGAGAAAGGCGAGTTTTTGAGCGACCATGTCGCCACGGTACGGGCTCGTCACATCGGCGATCCAGTCGATCGAGCCGGTTTGGTAGGCAAGCACCCCGGCGTTGGGATCGGTGATTGAGGGAATCGAGATGGTGCGGATGGCGATGGAATCTCGATCCCAGTAGTGGGGGTTTTGGGTCAGTCGCATATCGCGTTTGAAACGCCAGCCGGTGAGTTCAAATGGGCCATTGGAGATCAGCACTCCGCCTTTGGTCCATCCCGCTCGACGGATGAGCCGAGCGGTGACCGGATCAGGGCGTTCGTACTGGGCAACCAAGGGTTCATAGACCGGCGAAAACACCCCAAAGGCGCACAAGTCCAAGAAGTAGGGCAATGGGCGTTTGAGGGTCACTTCCAGCGTGTGGTCGTCGAGGGCCTTGAGTCCGACCAAGGCGTCGAACTGGGCTTTGGTTTCTTCCCAGAGGTCGTAGGCGGCCTTGCGTTGCTCGTCGGCGTTGGCGAAGGTTCGGTCGGTGAAGCCGTCGAGTTGGGCTTGGCGCCAGTCGTAGAAGGTTTGGCTGCCCTTGATGTTGAGAAACATCGCGGCGTAGTCAGAGACCAGATCCGGGAGCAATGCTCGCCTCCAGGAATAGACGAAATCGTGCGCGGTGACGGGTGAGCCATTGGTCCACGCCGCGTCGTGGCGGAGGTGGAAGGTGTAGGTGGTGGCGTCGTCGGAGAGTTCCCAGGACTCGGCGACGCCTGGGATGATGCCAAAGTCATCGCTGAGGACATCATTGCGGACGAGTCCTTCGTAGAGGAGTCGAGCGGTGCGGAGATCGTGCATCCAGCTCATCCGCTGTGGATCGAGGGTGTTGACTTCTGAGGCGTTGATGAAGGTCAGGTCGGCGCGTGGTTCGGGTCGATCGCCGAAGATCGACAACGCGACGAGTCCAACCAGCACAGCAACGGGAATCAACATTCGGCTCATGGAACCACTCTACCCGCTCTGGGTTCTGGATGTTGCTGAAAGATGGTGCTGAATTGGGGGGAGGTCAGTTGACAAAGGCGTCGTCGGCAAAGTCGAAGGTGGTGATGATCGGGGAGCCCGGCCCAAGCAGCAAGGCGGCTTGGTTCCGGAAATCACGGTCTTCACCGGCTTGGAGCAGGTCGGCAAAGGCGGTTTGCTGGACATTGTTCACCGGACGGCGATGCAGTTCGGCGTGCTCACGGAGAGCGAAATACAGCAAAGACTCACCAGAGCGAACCGAAGCGACATAGACCGATCGGTCGTTGACATCTGGGATGGTGCGGTGGATGACCCCGGACAAGGCCACCGAGATCATGTTGGCACCAAGCTGGACCGACGCTTTGATGGCTTCTTCAGTGGAATCTTCACCAATCTGTGACAGCGAGAAAGTCGCGGCCCCGGCACCGAGCATGGCAATACGGACACGGGACTCAAGTTCAGAATCGTTGTTTTTGAGTTGGGTACTGGAAGCGTTGCACATCGCGGTGATGCACCGGGCTCGTTGGGCAAGGAAATCATCCGATGGCAAAGTGCTCCCAACCCCAAGGGCCTGGATGGCTGCGCTGAGGACGGATTCGTTGGTGTCACTTGAAGCGGTTTTTTCGAGTTGAGCGATCAACGAGTCGAGATCGCTGGCCGAGAGGGCTGGGCCATTGGTGGCGGTGGTGCGGAAGATGCGACCGATGCGGCCGGCGGCAAAGATGCGTGTTCCCAGATCGTCGCTGTTGAGTCCTGCAAGGACAATCTTGGTGGCTCTGGTGGTGCCCAGTTCGCCGGACAAACGCAGGGCGAGCATGGTCGAGCCGATGTCGGCGTTGGATTCGAGTTGGTCAAAGAAGGTTCCCAAGGCCTCGGAGTATGCTCGGCGGAAGGAGATCGACACGCGGGAGTTGATCAGGGGTTCCATGAGTTTGGCTTGGGCTCTGAATGCTTGTTGGGCATCGGTGCCGCTGGCTCGTTGGGACCAGTGGGCGATGAAATCGGCAATCTGGGATTGCTGTGATCCATTGACCGAGGCGGATTCCACTGTTGATGGGGGAATGGTTCCCATCTGGGCGTTGGCTGGGGCAATCAGGGCAAGGTTCAAGAAACCCACAGCCATCAGTGGGGTCAGTTTGGAAAGAAATGCTGATCTGGTCCTCATCGGATCCTCCGTCAAAGTCTGTTTTCGTGTGGAAATGGTGCCCACGAGTGTACAACCGGGTTGTTGATCTAGTCTATGGCCTCAAATACAGGATGACCCGATTCCTGAGCGGCAGACTCACTCTGGGCTCAATACACCTCAAGGAACATCCGTTTGGTGGGTTTGAGCTTTCTGGGGATCATCTTGCGATTCCATTGAGCAGGGTCGGTTCCGATTTCGGGGTCGATGCTCAGGTATTGGGACAGGGAAGTGGGATCGAGGATGGTGGCGAGGGTTTGGATGATGCCCAGTTCCATGCCTGCGATGCCACAGATGTAGATGAGGGTGCGGTCGCTTTTGAGGATTTCGGTGAGGACGGGGGCGTCTTCTTGGAGTCGGCTTTGGACATAGAGTTTTTTGGTCTGGGTGGGGGTCAAGTGGCGAGAGATGGCGGTGCGGTAGTGGAAGCGGTTTGGGTAGTCTTTGGCCAACTCGGTAAAGTCTTCGTCGTAGAGGAGGTCGGATTCGTAGGGGGCTCCCATGATGAGATCGACGCGCGCGGGCATGTCGGCTTTGAGCAGGTCGCCGATCATGGAGCGAAATGGGGCGATTCCGGTGCCTGTGGCGATGAAGATGTAGTTGTGGGCGGCTGGATCGGCGGGGAGCAGGAATCGTTTGCCTGCTGGGCCTGTGAGTTGGACCTGATCGCCGACCTGGAGATCGGCCAGGTAGTTGGAACAGAGCCCGGTGAAGAGGGTGTGGTCGTCCCAGTGTTCGTCGACGACTCGTTTGAGGGTGGTGGAGATGATGGTGCCGTCGCCGGTTTCGCCTCCGGTGGGGGCGGCGATGGAGTAGAGCCGGAGTTTGTGGGATTTGCCGTTGTCGGTTTGTCCGGGGGGGACGACGCCGAAGGATTGGCCGGGGACCCAGGCATTTTCAAGTGGGGTGCCTGAGACATCGATTTCGATGTGTCGGACGAATCCGGCGGCTTTTTTGGACTTGGTACACACCCGGCTGACGGTGACGGTTCCGGTGACGGGGTCGGTTGGGCGGACGAGGTGTTGTTGGACTTCGGGGAGTTGGGGGATGCCTTGGATGGTGACTGATGGATCGGATTCACTCATGATCTGGGCGGCCTCTCTCAATCATTTCGTTCGATCATGTTCAATCAACATGTGTCGAATGAGTTTTTGGCAATGGTGGTGTTATCCATCGTCTTCAATTGGTTCAGCATCTGGGTCGATTTCTGGATCCAACTCGGTGTCGAAGTCTTCGTCGAAATCGTCTTCAAATTCTGAATCGTCGTATTCTGTATTTTCTTCGTAGCTTTGGGAGTATTCGGGTTCGGGTTCTACGCCTCCGAGCCGATCCAAGCGGACGGCGGCGGCTTCTAAGCTTTCGCCAGTTGCGCCACGGGCGCGGGCACTGCGGAGTGCTGAGGCGGCACTTTGAAATGCTTGCTTGGACTCTTCGATCAACGCATCACGGGCGGTGGTGTGGGTATCGAGTTTGGATTGCCAATCGCCTGGGATTCCTGAGTCGATGATGGAGAGGTAGAGCGAGACCATGTCGGTGTGGCCTCGGGCTTGGCGGGACAGGGTGCGGGCGAGGTGTTCGTTGGCTGAGGCCTTGGCGATGGCGCCGCTGGATTTGGTGGTGCCTTTGGCATCGCGGGCAGAGGTGAGCGATTGGCGGAGCAGCGAGATGACCTTCTGGGTCGCGGGGGACACGGTGTTGGTGCGGTAGTCTTCGAGTTCGTTGACCAGTTCGGTGAGTGCGGTTTGGGCTTGTTGGGCGTTGGCGCGGGCTTGGGCGGAATCTTCTTTGGCATCGCGGACACGCTGGTCGAGTTCGTCGATCGAGAGGTTTAGGAGGTCGATCTGGTCTTTGGCTTTTTTGACTTGGAGTTCGATTTCATGGGCGCCAGGGAGGAGTTGACCGAGTCGGCCTTGGAGACGAACGGATTCGAGTTCATAGTTGTCAGCACGGAGGGCGTGTTCACGAACACGCTCGGCGAGTTGGGCCGCTTGGGTTGCCGAGACGCTGGTCATCTGGAGTTCAAATCCAGCACCGGCGTTGCGCTCGCTCATCGCCTTCGAGTCCAGCTCGTCGATCTGGCTTTGGTAGTTCTGGATTTCTTCTTGAATCTTGTTGAAGAGTTCGGTGTATTGGGCGACATCTGAGGTGCGGAGTGTGATGAGGTCTTGGAGGATTTGTTTGTCATCGGAGGTGTCAAAGTTCATCGAGGCCTTGGCGACGGCGTTCATGGCAATCCACTCGCTGAGATGACCACGGATGACCCGTGATTTTTGGAATGCTACGGTTTCTACTTCCGATGCTTGGCTTCCTGCCAGGGTTGCCAATCCGAGTTTGGACAGGGCCATGGATACGGATGCGGCTTGGCCAAAGGGTGAATCGGCATTGGCGTAATCGGATACCAAATTGCCCGCTTCGGTGTAGGCGGCTGAGGCGATGCTGTCGGAAAGGGTGGGATCGCCAACGGATATTTTGCTGAATTCATGCCCAGCATTACTGACGGCTTCTTTGGCGTTGTCACTCTTTGAGCATCCACCAAAGCTGCTGAGCAACATACCCGAGGCGATGGCCGACAGGATGAGGGTGCGGGGAGAAAGGGGTCTGTTGATTGTGTCTGTCATTGTTCAAGCATCCTTTACGAACCTTCACAATTGTGGCGCAGGGTTCGGGATCGGTGTTTCTGGGTCGTATGGTAGCGCACTTGACTGTGCATGGGGCGATTATGGATTGATGGG
>JALSHW010000285.1 GCA_026982035.1 Phycisphaerales bacterium
GATTCTTGATGTCAATAAGTCTTCGCCTGTGACGGGCTTTATTGTCATCGCATCCGGGACCTCGGCCCGTCAGATGCGTTCTGCACTCGAAAATCTCGATGATGTCGCCGAGCAGTTCGGAACCAGCGTGTATCAAATTTCCAACGACAACGACGCGTTGTGGTTGTTGGCCGACTTTATTGATGTGGTGGTCCATGTGTTTGAGCCCAACGCTCGGGCTCATTACGATCTCGAATCCATGTGGCCTGGGGCTCCACGGGTGGAGGTGCCTCCGTTTGTACCACCGGCAAGGCCTGGGAGCGAGGGGTCGGCGTGAGTGGGGGCGTACATGAGGGTCGGCTGCGGGTAGAGTTGGGGGAACGGGGTTATGACATTGTTGTGGGATCAGGGGCCTTGGGTGGAATCGAATCTTCGCTCCAAGAGATGCACCAAGTGGGTGCTCGACGGGCCTTTGTGGTGGTCGATACCGGCGTGCCTGAGTGGTTTGTCGATCAGTTGGTCGCCGATGCCAAGAGTGCCGGGCTGCAGGTGATCATCGCTCCGATCACACCGACAGAATCCGTCAAAACAATCGCGACCTATCAAGAATTATTGACCACCATCGCATCGACGGGGCATTCTCGCGTCGATCCGGTGATTGCCCTTGGTGGCGGAATTGTGGGTGATCTGGCGGGATTTGTCGCGGCGAGCTACCGCCGAGGCGTTCCCGTGATTCAATGTCCAACAACCCTGCTGTCCATGGTCGATGCCTCGGTGGGCGGCAAGACGGGATTCAATCTCGAAGTTTCCGGTGAATCTCAGGTCCCCAACGGGGATGGCTCGATGAAACTGCTCAAAAATTTGGTTGGAGCGTTCTGGCAGCCGAGCTTGGTGATTGCCGATGTGGATGTGCTGGATTCGCTCGATGATCGGCAGCGTCGATCGGGATTGGCCGAGTGCATCAAGCATGGGATGATTTCCGTTGGCGTGGGTCATGATGGATTGCTGGACTGGATGATCAAGCATCTCGATTCGATCGTGGCCTTTGATTCAGCGATCATCGCTGAACTGGTTGAACGGAATGTGTCGCTCAAAGCCAGCGTGGTCGCCCAAGATGAACGAGAGGACACCAGCAAGCAAGGCGGGCGGATGCTGCTCAACTTTGGGCACACCTTTGGTCATGCCATTGAAACGATTGGGCATTTGTCGCCAACGGCTGATCCGTCGTTGGCGCCGTTGCATCATGGCGAAGCCGTGGCGTTGGGCATGGTCGCGGCGTGTCGAGGGGCCCAGGTGTATGGCGGTGTGGATTCATCGGTGGGTGAT
Organism: Phycisphaerales bacterium; assembly: GCA_026982035.1. Lineage (GTDB taxonomy): Bacteria > Planctomycetota > Phycisphaerae > Phycisphaerales > UBA1924 > UBA1924. Next base: position 1,306 of record JALSHW010000285.1, read on the forward strand.
GAACTGTGTACATTGCTCCAGCGGGTCGGGCTTCCGGTGGGGGTTGAGGGTTTGCCCGCCAATGAGGAACTGGTCGAACGGATGAGCCACGATAAAAAGGCGACCGCCGATTCAATTCGGGTGATTTTCCCTACCGGGCGAGGTCGTTGTGCGGTGGTCGATGACGCTCCAATGGAATCTTTGGAGGCCGGGTTCGACGCGATCCGGGGGTAGATGGCTCTGCGATGGACCTGATTCGGGGGGAAAGGGTCGGGATCGGGGCTGGTGGGGGGG
>JALSHW010000286.1 GCA_026982035.1 Phycisphaerales bacterium
TTGCGGGATTTGCATGGGGTGATGACGGCGCATTTGCGGATGGGGGATGGACGGGGGGTGTTGGTGCAGGTTTCGGATCAGGTGGGGCGGTCTGGGCTTTCGATGAGTTTGCTTGGAGATGGGGGAGAGATTCGGGTGTGGGATGGTGGGTTTAGCCGGCTTGATGGGGGAGGGATTGAGATTGATTCGTTTGAAATGGAGGAGGATGGGGGGACTGATCCTTCGTCGGTGCGATTGACGGAGCAGTTGATTCAGTTGTGTTCTGGGGTTGGGCCAGTGCGATCGCCTGTGGATCATGTTTCTGTATTGGCGATGGGGCATACGGCTTTGCTCAGTGCTCGGACTGGGCAGGGGGAGACGCCTGAGACGATTCGGCGGTTGTTGATGGATGTTTGAGGGGAGGGGACTGGCCACTAGGCATTGGCCACTGGGGAAGACGAGAAGAGAAGAGTTTTTACCACAGAGGGCACAGAGATCACAGAGAAGAGGGGGATGGGGGAAGAGAAGAAGTCTTGGAGCCCTCGCCCCGGCCCTCTCCCCGGGGGAGAGGGAGGAAGAGAAGAGTGGTTGGAACCGTTGGTGGAGTTGGGCGGATAGGTTTGATGAGGTATGCGTTGCTTGTGGGTTTCATTGTTTGAAAGGGAGGTTATGAATATTTCTTGTCGCCGGGGATTTACGGTTGTTGAATTGCTGGCTGTGGTTGCGGTTTTGTTTGTTCTTACGGGTATTTTTTTGGTTGTATTTGGAGAAAGTCGGAGTTGTTCTCTTGAGAGTTTTTCTCAGGCGAATCTTCGTTCGTTGAGTACTGGGGCGGGGAACTATGCGGAGGATTATGGGGATCAACTCTTTATGATGGAGTCATCAGAGCGGGTGGGGGAGATTCTTCAGCGGGCTACTGGTCAGGTGGTTGGGCAGGGGTCGGAGTTTGATGATCTTGGTGAAAGGCATGAGTTGATGCTTCGGATGCGGTATTCGCATGTGGTGTTGTTGGATTATTTGACGGATCGGCAGCCGGAGCCGATTGCGGCTTCGCCGTTTGATAGGAATTTGATTGAATGGCGGGGGGATTCGCTTGGGTATTTGGATGAGGATTCGGGGTTGCCTTATGGGGATGGGTTGCCGTCGGAGGCGGGGTACGACATGGATCCGATGTGGGTGGAGGATGTGGTGAAGCGGTTGTGGGCTTTTGGGTCTTCGTATCAGGTGGTGTATCATGCTTGGGTGGATGATGATGAGCCGCAGTATGTGCCACCGGCGGGGTCGCCGCATCATATGGTGAGGGGGGATTCGGATGTGCCGGTGGGTGGACGGAAGATGACGGAGGTGAAGTTTCCGTCGCGGAAGGTTTTTATGTATGAGGAGTTTGATCGGATGAGTGATCCCAAGGGGATCTATGCGGCGTATCCGGAGGGGAGGATCAATATGGCGTTTTTTGATGGGTCGGTTCGGCAGGAGCGGGTTGGGGATGCGTATTCGGCGTTTGATGCTGAGGGTGCTGATCGGGTGTGGGAGCAGAGGTATGTGCCTTTGGATACTTTTCCTGTGCCTATGGGGGGGCTTGGGGAGTTGAA
>JALSHW010000287.1 GCA_026982035.1 Phycisphaerales bacterium
GAGGATGCCGTTGGCATCGATTTTGAAGGCGACTTCGATCTGAGGCGTGCCACGCGGAGCCGGGGCGATGTCGGCAAGTTCAAACATGCCGAGTGTCCTGTTATCTTTGGCAAACTCACGCTCGCCTTGGAGAACATGGATCTGCACCGATGGCTGGTTGTCAGCAGCGGTTGAGAATGTCTCGGTTTTGGTCGTTGGAATAGTGGTATTGCGTTCGATGAGTTTGGTCATCACGCCGCCCATGGTTTCGACACCGAGCGAGAGCGGGGTGACATCGAGGAGCAGGACATCTTTGACCGAGCCGGCCATGACTCCGCCTTGAACCGCAGCACCAAGGGCGACGACTTCATCGGGATTGACAGACTTGGATGGGTCTTTGCCGAAGATGTCTTTGGCGATCTCTTGGACCTTGGGCATCCGGGTCGATCCACCGACCAAGACGACCTCGTCGATCTTGGAAATGTCAATTTTCGCATCCTTGAGCGCGTTCTGGCATGGGGCTTTGAGACGATCAAAGAGATCACCACAAAGGGTTTCAAACTTCGCACGGCTCAGGGTTTCTTGCATGTGCTTGGGACCCGAATCGGTCGCCGTGATGAACGGCAGGTTGATGGTGGTTTCCTGAGAGTTGGAAAGTTCGATCTTGGCTTTTTCAGCGGCTTCTTTGAGCCGTTGCATCGCCATGGCATCAGTCGTCAGATCCACGCCTTCTTTCTTGCGGAACTCTTCAGCCAAGAAATCGATCAAGCGTTGGTCCCAGTCATCGCCACCGAGGTGGGTGTCGCCGTTGGTGGAGAGGACTTCAAAGACTGAGCCGCCGTCGCCGTCGTCGCCGATTTCCATGATGGAGACATCGAAGGTGCCGCCGCCGAGGTCGAAGACCGCGATTTTCTTGTTGGCTTTCTTTTCGAGGCCGTAGGCGAGTGCGGCTGCGGTGGGTTCGTTGATGATGCGTTTGACGGTGAGCCCTGCGATTTCGCCGGCGTCTTTGGTGGCTTGGCGTTGGGCGTCGTTGAAGTAGGCCGGGACGGTGATAACCGCTTCGGTGACGGTTTCGCCGAGGTAGTCTTCGGCGGTGCGTTTGAGTTCGCCCAGGATCATCGCGGAGATTTGTTGAGGCGAGTACTCTTCGCCTCGGATTTTGACCTGGACGAAGTCGTCGGCGGCACCGGTGAGTTCATACGGGATTAATTTTTCTTCCGACGATACTTCGTTGTGCCGGCGTCCCATGAAGCGTTTGATCGAGAACACGGTGTTCTCTGGATTGGTCACTTGTTGGTGCTTGGCTTGTTGCCCGACGAGGCGTTCGCCTTTGTCGGTGAAGCCGACGACCGATGGGGTCGTGCGGTTGCCTGAACTGTTGATGAGGACTTTGGGGGTGTCCCCCTCCATGACGGCGACGACCGAGTTGGTGGTGCCGAGGTCGATTCCAATGATCTTGCCCATTGCGATGCTCCTTTCCCCCCAAAGTGTAAGATTGCGGCTGGGGGAGATTGTTCTTATTTCCGGCGAATTATTTGCAATGGCCGTGCCAAGTGGTGGAGAGCAACCTTTGCCCATCAGGCCGGTTTTTCACCAGATTTGGAGATGGAGTGTGCCGACTGGAGATCAATCTGCCAGACTGGCAGGCGGACTTCAAGATTTTACTGACCCTGAGCCAGGGAGAATCCTGGGACGCCGTCGTACATGCGGATGGGGATGAAGTCCGTCACCGTAAACTTCTCGGCGACCTTGGCGAGCAGGTGGACCGTCGGACCCTGCCCGATCACGGTGCCTTCCTTGAGCTCAAACCGCACGCAGCATTCGTTGACCATCTCAGTGTATGGCGAGCCCGTTGGCCAGACCTGTGTGCCCCGGTTGGAAATCACGGTCAGTTTGAATGGAGTCGATTGTGTGAGTCGATGAAGTTTGGCGGCCAGTTCTGTTGGGCTCAGGATGTTTTGGAGGAAGATGTCGCAGCCACAGACGGTTGTTTCAACTTGTTCATGGGTGGTCATGATCTGGTTGGCACTTGGACGAACCGGAGGCGTGTGGTGCAACTCGTCTTTGGCTGGAACGGTGCATCCTTCGATGGTTTCTGGATTTTTTCCAAGATTGTCGGCGATTGCCTGAGCAAAATCGGTGGTTCCGACGGGTTGACCTTTGCCTTTGACATCCCCGGTATGGACGCCGGATTCAAGCGTGTAGAGCAACGAGTTCTCAATGATGGCGGCGGTTTTGCGCATCCCGATGTGCCGGAGCATAATCAATCCAGACAACAGCAAACTCGTCGGATTGGCAAGGTCTTGTCCGGCAATATCCGGAGCCGTCCCATGCACGGCTTCAAAGATACTGATCTGATCGCCAATATTGGCAGATGGCGCAAAGCCCAATCCACCCACAAGACCCGCAGCAAGATCAGAGACAATGTCCCCTTGCAGGTTGGTCAGCACAATCATCTTGTACTTGTCCGGACGCAGCACCAGATTCATGCACAAGGCATCAATAATGACATCTTCAGTTTCGATCTGTGGGTAGTCTTGAGCGACGAACTTGAATCGGTCCAAGAAGGTGCCATCGGTCATTTTCATAATGTTGGCTTTGTGGCCACAGGTCACTTTGTCGATGCCAAATGCTTTGGCGGTTTCAAATGCGAAACGGTTGATCTGGTCACATCCGGGGGTGGTGATGATTCGTTTGGCGCAGTAGGAGTCGGGTGTGAGTCGGTGTTCGATGCCGCCGTAGGTGTCTTCGACATTTTCACGGACGACATAGAAATCGACTGGCACACCCGCGCGGGAGTAGACGGTTTCGACGCCGGGGAGTGTTTGGAAGTGGCGAAGGTTGGCAAAGGCGCCGAAGGTCTTGCGGAGCGTCACATTGATGGATTTGCCGCCGCCTCCGATGGGTGTGCCCATGGGGCCTTTGTAGAGGATTCCGGTTGCTTCGATGGTTTCGATGGCTTCGTCGGTCATGCCTCGGGTATCGCCTTCGTTGAAGACTTTGCGTCCCATGTCCACTTCGGTGAACTCGACATGATCAAGCACGCCAGCGACTTTGAAGATGTGGAGACAGGCACGGGTGATCTCTGGGCCGATTCCGTCGCCTGGTGCCAGTGCGATGGTGAGTTTGTTGGTCATGTCGGAAACCTGTTGGGTTGATGGATGATCTTGGGTCAGCATGGGGATGTTCTCTAGGGGATGTTCTCTATGGGTTCGATGACGGGCTCGTTTGGCAGATGCGGCTCAGGCGTTCTCTGATGGCGTGCCAGATTGGTGTGTTATCTGTGGGATGTGTATCGTCGAATTCGGGTGGCCGCTCGATCCAGATTGTGCTGCATTCGGACAGTTCTGCCTGGTGCAATGCGTTATACAGACCACGAGCGTATCCCACTGGATCGTGGGGGAGTGTGGTGGATTGCTTGGAATTTTCTGGAGATTTGAGAGACCAGGCAATCAAGTACACCCCGTCATCGGCGTGGTTGAGTTCCTCGGTCGCCTTGAGCATTGCCGGGATCGAGGGTTGGTAATGGGCTCCGAGGAGTCCAGGTGATTTGGCAATTCCACCACTCGGTGGCTCGACGATCTGAATATCTTGATCCAGCACTCGGCCAATTTGGAGATGGGAGATGATGCCCGGCCGCAGAATGGTGGGGCGGTCGCTGGTCAAATCCAGCACCGTCGATTCGATCCCGGCTCGGCAACTTCCGCCATCAAGGATCAACAAATCATGTCCATCAAACCCACGGGCGACATGGTCGGCGGTGGTCGGGGAGATCCATCCAGAAGGATTGGCGCTTGGCCCGACGATTGGTTTGCCATAGGCCTCGATCAATCCCAGCGCGATCGGGTGGGCCGGGCATCGCAGGGCGACGGTCGAACCACCGGCGGTGACGACATCGGGCACCAGTTCGGATTTGTTCAACACCAGCGTCAATGCGCCTGGCCAAAACGCTTCGCTCAGTTTGTTGGCATCGTCGGTCCATTGATCGACCAAGTCCTCAGCCATCGACGCGCCCGAGACATGGACAATGAGTGGATTTGAGGCGGGACGACCTTTGAGAGCAAAGACCCGCTCAACAGCATCGGCGTCCATGGCATCAGCACCGAGCCCGTACACCGTTTCGGTTGGAAAGGCGATGGGTTCACCAAGACCAAGCCGAGCCACCGCCGCGACGATTGCTTCTGGGCCTTCAAGAATCTCAGTCATCGACATGGTCGTCTTCCGCATCAGATTTCAGGTCTTGTTTTGGATCAGGTTTCAGGTCATATTCAGCAACCGATTCGCCTGGGGTCAGTTGATTGGAATCCGGGACGATGAAGTCGATCCGGTTCCGGTTCAGGGTTGTGCCCATCGCTTGGTACAGGTCCACCATCGCAATGTTGTAGTTGATCAACGCTTGAATTTCAGTGATTTCAGCGTTGGCCAAGGATTCTTGGGTGTTGAGCTCGATATTCAATCGTTCGACCGAGTACCCCGCGTTGGTGAGTTCTTTTTCGACCATCAACGCCCGGAGTGCTTCGCCTTGGGCGACTCGTGAGAGGGTGGTTTGCGAGATCAATGCGTGGTTGGTGACCACGGCGTTGAGCGCGTTCTTGATGTCCAACACAATCGACTGGATCGTGCGCCGATACCCGACGATCGCTTGCATCCGCTCAAGCCGGGCCCGCCTGAACCCGGCCTCTCCGACACGGTTGCCCAAGGGCTGTTCAAAGGTCAGCCCGACCAACCAGTCATCAACGAGTTTGTTGGCGACCGAGCTTTCATATCCATCGGCGATCGAATCTTCGAGCCCGAGCATCCGCGCCTGGGCGGTCAGGTTGAGCGTGGGAAGCCGAAGGTTCTTGGCGACATTCTCGCGGATCGTTGAATCATCAATTGTGAGGATGGACTGTTCAACCTCAGGCCGATGCTGGATTCCCTGGTCGATGGCATCGAGCAACGAGATCGACAAGGTTTCGACAGCCGAGTCCTGACTCGGTACCAACAATACTTCAGAGCCCACCGGAACCCGATCGTCGTTCATCAATCGTTTGAGATTGTCGCTGGCGTTGCGGAGTGTGGTCTTGGCAATCAACAGATCCGACCGTCTTCGCTCGACCCGCGCCACCGCATCGGCGACCTGGGCCTGGCGAGCATCCTGGACCCGGCGGGCTTTGATGTCATCACGAACCTCAATCCCCCGGTCAAGGAGCTTGGATCGGATAATGAGTTGTTTGTAGGCAAAGACCAGTTGCCAGTACGCCCGTTCGGTGTCCGATGCCGAAATAATCAACTGCCCCTTGAGTGCAGACACGGCTGTCCGCTCGGCGTTGCGAGCCAAGTACACCTCAGAGAGCACCCGGTCGCGTCCAAACCCATCGAGCAGGGGTTGGTCGTAGCCGACGATGAAGTTGGAGACATTGCTCGGGTTGGGGTCGGCGACTCCGAAGAATGAGGACTCGACATTGGTGTATCCCAGATCGTGTTGGAGGTTGAGCGTGCCGCCTGTGGTCAGGGTTCGTCTGAGTCCCAGTGTTGCATCGGCGCCTTCGGATCGGTTGCGAAGGATTCCACTGCCAAAGCCCACAGCCGAAGTTTGTGGAACAGTGGTGTCATTGCCTTGGGCACTGGCAAAGAGTGTCCAATCAAAGACACCCTCGGCTTCGACCAACGCCGCTTGTGAAATCGCCGGCACATATTGAGCAAACTCGACATCCAGGTTCCCCCGAACCGACGCCTGGACAACCCCCTGCAACGACACAGGCACCAGTGCCGTCTGGCGACCGAGTAAATCCTTTCCGATCAGTTCTTCGATCGGGTCAAGGTGTGGATTCTGGGTTTGGAGTTGCTTGACATAGCCATTGGTTGAAAATTCTTCTTTGATCTGCTGGAGGTGGTCGTCGCGGATTTCGAGTTGGGTCAGGTCTGTGGTGGAGTCGAGTTGGATGGGCTGAGATTCATCCGGGCCGCCTCGGGCCGCGTCGATCTCGCGCTGGACCGAGTGGACCATCGCATTGCGGAGTTCTTGCTCGCTGGCACGCTCAAAAGGGGACGAACACCCCCCGGCAGCAACCACCAGACCAAGGCATAAAGCAGTAAATCCAGACACAGACACACGATAAAGGGGGTCAAAATCAGTCATTGTCCAAGGATAGGTCCACTGAACCCCGATACCCACTCGGCCCCACCCCGCACCGACCAAGCGAATACACTAGAGAACAATCCAGTAGACCCATCGGACACCCATCGCTCCACAGACCGGGAGGCCATCATGTTCATCAATGCCAGCAATTCATCCAAATCACTCTTGCAGACGCTCCTACTTGGGGTCTGTATGTTGGGATTCTCCTCCCCTGCTTTGGGTCTGGAGAACTCAGAATCCAAATCTCTGACTCAAGACCCCCAATGGATGGTCGTGACGACCCAGACCCAGCCAGTGCGTTGTGGAGATCAGGAGTTGTACTACACCATTGCTGAGTTTGAGAAGGGAACGGTGGTGGCTGTGGACGGGACTTCTGGTGACTATTCCAAGGTTCGCTACCCGGCCACGCTCGGGGCCTTGGTTTCGGTGGATGAAGCCCAGCCAACCAAAGGCGGTTCACACATCAAACTGCTCGAAGAGTCATGGCTCAAAGCGGCCTCGATGCTTCGGGGGATTGATGGTTCATGGAACCCGGTGTATCCGATTGAGCAATCTCCATTGCCTCAGGGCACGGAATTGAAAGTTCTTGAGACGATCAAGGACAAGGAAACCGGTGAGGTGCTGGGGTATCGGGTCGCGCCGCCACGCCCGCCTGTGGTTGAGTCGTATCCGTACGCCTACATCTACACCAACTCGCTCCGACCGGCAACGCCTGGAGAAATCAAAGCCCATCTGGGTGGCAAGTCTTCCTCGGCAAACCAGCCCAAACCCACAGCGGTACCCAACAAACCTGTCCAGATGCCTCCGGTCGAACCACTTGAACTTGAGCCGGTCATTGAGCCAGAGCCGACGATTGAAACTGTTGATCAAACTGTTGATCAAACTGGTGATGAAACGATTGAGACCACCGATGAAACCGTCGAAAAAATCCCTCCTGTGGTGATCGAAAATACCACGCCAGTGACTCGGCCGACCACGATTAACCCTGAAAAATCAGGATCAACTCGATCTTCGTCGGCCCACATCACCGCCGCATCGCTCGAAGCCCTCGAAGCTTCATTCACCAACGCCCGCACGATGCCGCGTGAGCAACTCGATGAGGCCTTGCCCGAGTTGCTTGCCGAGTTTACCCGGACGCGCCAAGCGGTGGGCGATGATGCTTCTGAAGCCAGGCCTTTGGATCAACGCATCGAATGGCTCAGGATTCGGATGCAAACCCGCGATCAACGCCGAGCCATTGCTCGAGCACTGGCCAGTGCGGATCAACAGTCCTTGGAACTCAATCGGAAGATGCAGCGGTGGAATGATTCACAGGTGTACGCCCTCGTTGGTCGATTGATGGTTTCGGGCGTGTACACCGGGGAGCATCTACCACTGTTGTATCGGGTTCAGGCACCAGACCCCATCACCGGCTTTGAGCGGACGATCGGGTATGTGGCACCAAAATCTGAGGGCGAGTCGGCTCAAGACCTTCGCGCGTATCTCGGTCAGGTGGTTGGGATCGTTGGTGATCCGGTCGAAGATCAATCGTTGTCGATGCGGGTGTTGAGTCCGGTGCGTGTTGATTTGATGCCTGGGCAGTAGGGGGGCGATGGCATGGGTACTGATCGACTCTCGATGGCTTCGGGGGTTTCTGCGCTGTTGGATCCGATTGATGCGGCTTCACAGGTCGCTGATCAACTCAGAGAAACCCTGCCCGGTTCGATTGATCTGGTGATCGGATTTGTGACCCCTCCGTTTACTCAGCGGATGGGGATGATCGCCGATGCGATCCGGGATCGGCTTGGCCCGAATCATTTGTTGTTGGTGTCGGCTCAGGGGGTTATGGGCAATGACTCGGAGATTGATTCGGTGCCTGGGATTTCTTTGATGGGGGCTCGGCTGCCTGGAGTGGAGATTCATCCCTATACCCTCGATGCGACCTGGGGCTCGATGGACCCCGCCCAGCGGGCCGCCAAGATCAGCGAGACGATTGGGGCATCAGAAACCATGGCGGGAACATTGTTTTTTGCCGATCCGTATTCGGTGCCGATGGTGAATTTGATCCCGGCTCTTTCGGATTGTCGCGTGCAATACGCTGATGCTCATGGGCATACCAAAAGGATCGGAACAGTCATCGGCGGGATGGCCTCGGTGGGGACCGAGCCGGGACACAATGCGTTGTTTATTGATGGGCATCTTCGCAATTATGGCGCGATCGGCGTGACGCTGTCGGGGAATCTACAGATTGATACGCTGGTGTCGCAGGGGTGCAGGCCGATCGGTCAGCCGATGGTGGTGACGCGGGCACGCGGGAACTTGGTCCTTGAACTGGGAGGCAAGCCAGCGATCGAAGCACTCCGTGAGACCCTTCAAGATTTAGGTGATTCGGACAAAGAATTGCTCGAAGGCGGGCTCCTGATCGGACGGGTGATCAACGAACAGAAATCCAGATTCGGCCGAGGTGATTTTTTGATCCGAAACATCATGGGAGGCGACGAACAATCCGGCGCCATCGCAATCGCAGATCTGGTGCATGTCGGGCAAACGATTCAGCCACACCTCCACGATGCAACGACCGCCAGCGAGGATTTGTCCTTGTTGCTCGATGGCCAACGCTTGTATGATCGACCCAGCGGGGCGTTGGTGGTGTCGTGTACCGGACGGACGCAGTCGTTTTATGGGCGTCCTGGTCATGATGCTCGGGCGATTCGTCATGCTTTTGATCGTCCTGTGGAGGGGGCACGGCTTGCCAAGGCGGGCCGAGAGCTCAATGCGCCGGATCAAGGGATTCCGTTGTCTGGTTTCTTTGCCGATGGGCAGATTGGTCCAATCGGAGAGACGATCTTCCAGCATGGCCACACGCTCGTGGCGGCTTTATTTCGAGAGCCCGAACAGATGGATTTGCAATAGATTCGCTGAGCGACAAGATTTCGGTGAGCATCGGGACTCTCCTACACTCTCTGCATGGAACCAGCGACAAAAGAGTACACCAACGAGCTCATCAACTCGACTTCACCATATCTTTTGCAGCACGCCCACAATCCGGTGGATTGGAAGATGTGGTCTGATGAGGCCTTTGCTGAGGCGGTCCAGCGCGATGTGCCGGTGTTTTTGTCGATCGGGTATTCGACTTGCTATTGGTGCCATGTCATGGAGCGGGAGTCATTTGAAAGCAAGGCCATCGCGGCGGTGATGAATGACAAGTTCGTCTGCATCAAGGTGGATCGTGAAGAACACCCTGAGATCGACGAAATCTACGGAGCGGCCACGACCATCATGACCGGCTCTGGTGGATGGCCAATGTCCGTGTTCCTTGAGCCCGCCAAGCGACGACCATACTGGGCAGGAACCTACTTCCCACCCGAACCACGCTACGGCAGACCCTCATTTCCGGAAGTTCTCAATTCACTCTCCGATGCTTACAAAAACAAACACGATCAAGTGATGCAGCAATCCCAAGCGATCGCCGATGCGGTTGTCGAACAGATCGCAGCCCAAGAGCAACCTGTTTCCGTTGGAATCAAAGATATTCAAAGTGCCATTGTCGGGCTGTTGAAACGATTTGACCGCACCAATGGCGGCTTTGGTGGGGCACCAAAATTCCCTCAGCCAGTGTTGATGGAGTTGCTTCTCGATGCCCGTGATTTGGTGGATGCCGATACCAAGGCCGCGATTGATCAGAGTGTGAAAATGACCCTGGATCGGATGGGGATCGGCGGGATTTTTGATCAGGTCGGCGGTGGATTTCATCGGTATTCGACCGATGCGTTTTGGTTGGTGCCACACTTTGAGAAGATGCTCTATGACAACGGGCAGTTGTTGCATCTCTATGCACGGGCCGGTGCGTTGTATGAGGATGCGTTTTATAAGCACATCGCACGACGGACGGCTGAGTATGTGCTTGGCGAAATGCGTGACCCATCGACGGATGCCGGAACGGCCGGTTTTTACAGTGCCCAAGACGCAGAGGTCAATGGGAAAGAGGGACAGAACTACCTCTGGACCCCGGACCAAATCCGCGAGGCCTTGGACAATGAAGACGATGCAGACTTGGCCATCAAGGTGTATGGGCTCGATGCGGGGACGAATTTCCAGGACCCGCACCATCCCAATGAATCGCCGAGCAATGTACTCTGGCTTGAGAAGCGACCTGAATTGATGGCCTCTGATCTGGGCATGAACGCTCAAGCGTTTGAAACCCGGATCGATTCGATCAACCGTCGGCTGTATATCACACGATCCAAGCGGGATCAGCCACGCATGGACGACAAGGTGATCTGTGCATGGAATGGGATGTTGATTTCTGGATTGACCAAAGCCGGGATGGTGCTTGGTGAGCGTTCCTATCTGGATGCGGCGCGGCGTGGGGTCGATTTCTTGCTTGATACCATGCGGACACCCGATGGTCAGTTGGCCCGTTTGCGTCGGGCCAATCGGAGTGGGATTCCCGCCGGGCTCCAAGATTACGCCTTGTTGCTCCAGGCGGCGATTGATCTGGCGGTCGCCGAATCCAACGATGATCTTTGGGCGCCAATTGAACGGCTGTTTATCGCAACAAGAACACTCTTTGAATCTTCGCCGGGTGTCTACCACGATACCCAGGCGGATCGGACCGATCTGTTCCTCCGCCCCCGAACGCTCCACGATGGGGCAACACCTTCGGGGGCTGGGATGATGGCGTTGGTCATGGCCAAGATGGTTGAAATCTCCGGAGAAGACCGATGGATCAACTGGTCGATCGACACACTCAATGGGGTCTCGGCTGCGATCTCCGCCAATCCCATCAGCGTGGCCAACTCAACACGGGCGTTGATCCTGATGATGCAGCACAAGGAAGTGATTGGAGACAAGTACCAGTTTACTGGTGCCAAAGCCAATGACCCCCAACTTGACCCCCAACATGAATCCCAACATGAATCCACAGGGCCGGTCGCGGTCTTTGTTTCTCAGCAA